>CAMLHL010000052.1 GCA_946479855.1 uncultured Pseudomonadota bacterium | reverse complement strand
TCATCCCCTGGAACTTCCCGCTGCTGATGGCCGCCTGGAAGCTGGCTCCCGCCATTGGCGCCGGTAACTGCGTCGTTCTCAAGCCTGCCGAATCGACCCCGATCTCCATCCTGATCCTGGCCGAACTGATTGCCGACCTGCTGCCGCCGGGCGTTTTGAACATCGTCAACGGCTTTGGCCGCGAAGCCGGCATGCCGCTCGCCACCAGCAAGCGTATCGCCAAGATTGCTTTCACCGGCTCCACCTCGACTGGCCGCGTTATCGCTCAAGCCGCTGCCAACAACCTGATTCCGGCAACGCTGGAACTGGGCGGCAAGTCGCCGAACGTGTTCTTCGCCGACGTGATGGACAAGGATGACGGCTTCCTCGACAAGGCCATCGAAGGCATGGTGCTGTTCGCCTTCAACCAGGGCGAAGTCTGCACCTGCCCGTCGCGCGCCCTGATCCAGGAATCGATCTACGACAAGTTCATCGAACGCGTCCTGAAGCGCGTTGCCCAAATCAAGCAGGGCAGCCCGCTCGACACCGACACCATGATGGGTGCCCAGTGCTCGCAGGAACAAATGACCAAGATCTCCTCCTATCTCGAACTCGGCAAGCAGGAAGGCGCCGAGTGCCTGATCGGTGGCGGCCGTGCCAACCTTGGCGGCGACCTGGAAGGCGGCTACTACATCCAGCCGACCCTGTTCAAGGGCCACAACAAGATGCGCATCTTCCAGGAAGAAATCTTCGGACCGGTTCTCGCCGTAACGACGTTCAAGGACGAAGCTGAAGCCCTGGCCATCGCCAATGACACCCTGTACGGCCTCGGCGCTGGCGTCTGGAGCCGCAACGGCAATGTCGCCTACCGCATGGGTCGCGCGATCAAGGCTGGCCGTGTCTGGACGAACTGCTACCACGCCTACCCGGCACACGCCGCCTTCGGTGGCTACAAGGAATCCGGCATCGGCCGCGAAACCCACAAGATGATGCTCGACCACTACCAGCAGACCAAGAACCTGCTGGTCAGCTACAGCGAGCAGAAGCTGGGCTTCTTCTAACCGCGCATCTCCTCCACTGGCCCACAAGTTTGCGGGCAACTCTTAGGGGGCGGGCAACCGCCCCCCTTTTTTAGGAGAAAACCATGGTCGACCGCGTCATTGCCACCGAGGCAGCTCTGGAACTGATCGAACTCCTGAAACGCAAGCACGGCCAGGAACTGATGTTCCACCAGTCTGGCGGCTGTTGCGACAACAGTGCCGCCAACTGCTACCTACCAACTGATCTGACCATCGGCCCCTACGACGTTCACCTCGGTGACATCGGTGGCGTACCGTTTTATATCTCCAAATCCCAGTACGAATACTGGAAGCACACGCAGTTGATCATCGACGTTATCGACGGTCATGGCGGCACCTTCTCGCTGGAAGGTTCCGAAGGCAAAGCCTTCCATACCCGTTCCCGGCTCTTTACCGATGCCGAATGGGCCGAACTGCAGGCAGCCGGTCTCGTCTGAACAACGCAAAGGAAAGCACATGAACAAGCAAATCACCACCGCCCTGCTGCTGGCAGTTGCCGCTTTCGCCGTTAGCGCACCGGCTCGCGCCGCCGACGGCGAGGCCATCGTCAAGAAGGCCCGCTGCGTCGCCTGCCATGCCGTCGACACCAAGCGCGTCGGCCCGGCCTACAAGGACGTTGCCGCCAAATACAAAGGCGACGCCAAGGCTCCTGACCATCTGTTCGAAAAAGTACGCCACGGCGGCTCGGGCAACTGGGGCAATGTTCCAATGATTCCGCACGGCGAAGACAAGATCAGCAATGATGACCTGCACGCCGCCATCAAGTGGATTCTATCGTTGGAATAATTTCTGCAACCCACATTGAGCAGCCTCCGGGCAAATAAAAAAACCGCGATCTAAATCGCGGTTTTTTTATTTTCAGCAACGGGCGAAAGGCTGCAGCCACCCATTACTTTAGTAAGAGCACCTGCTCAACAATTGCTGCATTGCGAAGCAATGCGTTAATTTATTGAACGCCAATCCCCGGCAAGATCCGGCGCAAGGTGCCATCACGCTTGGCGGCATGCATGAGTGCTCCGCCAATGTGCAGAGCAATCAAGCCGGCACCTCCCCAGACGAACACCAGATGCACCAGTTTAAAAGCAGCGCTGATCCCTTCATCCGGCCAACCGGCTTTGAGTATTTCAAAGCCGAAGAATTTGAGCGGATAAGGCGTAAACGAAGAGGTCAGGTAACCAGCCAGTGGCGCGACCACCAGGAACATGTAAAGCAGGTGGTGCGTCCCCCGGGCCACAATCACCTGCCAACCACTGCCCAGCAGCGCCGGAGCGGGACTCCACCGTCGCCAGCCCAGGCGCAGGGCAATCAGGAGCAGCGCCAGCAATCCCAGCGATTTATGCAAACCATAAGCTGCGCTCCGCTCTGCTCCCTTGGGCAAATCGGTCATGCTCCAGCCCAGCCACAACAACCACAGGACAACAATGGCCTGCACCCAGTGCAAAACGATGGCCGGCAACGAGTAGCGTTCAGCGCTCATCGTATGCTCACCCCCCAGGGAAGCTCGCCAACCTCGATATCCTGCAAGAGCTTATAGCTGCCGGTATCGATAACAGACACGGTATTGGAGCGCCCATTGGCGACATATAGCTTGGTGCCGTCTGGCGTGATCGCCATATTCCATGGCCGCTTGCCGACGCCGACAGTCGCCACGACCTCATTGGTCAGCACATCGATGACCATCACTGTCGCATCACGGCCATTGGAGACGAAGACATGCCGCCCATCCGGATGAACGGCAATCCCGGCCGGATTTTGCCCGGCCTGAACCTCGGCAACGACCTGACGCTTGGCGACATCGATGACATACACCTTACCCGTCATTTCGCTGGCCACATAAGCCCGACTGCCATCCGGCAGGAAACCGATGCCCCGTGGTCGTTTACCAACGGGAACGCTAGCTACCAGTTTGCGCGCCCGGACATCGACCACATCAACCTGCTCAGCCTCTTCGGCACTGACGTAGAGCCAGCGACCGTCCGGACTAAACACGGCATGTTCCGGATTACGTCCGCGCAATTTGATGCTGGCCAGAATCTTCCCCGACTGGGCATTGACCAGAACGACGCTGTTCTCGTCCTCAACAGCAACGGCCAGCAGCTTGCCGTCCACCGACAAGCTGACCCCCTCCGGCGAGTCGCCGATTGGGATACTGCGCAGCAGATTGCCTGAAACCGGGTCCACATCAAGCAGCCTGGCAGCCTTGGCGTCGGTCAGGTAGATGTGGCCTGTGCCGGCAGCGATACCGCGCGGACGCTCGCCTACGCTGATATCACGCAAGCGCTGGTCGTTGGCGGTATCGATGATGCTGACGCTGGCCGATTTTTCGTTGGGCACGTAGGCATATGGCTCAGCCAGCGCGCCACCGACGAACAGGGACAATCCCGAAACAAGCAGAAATGGCAATGGACGCATGTTCACTCTGTCAGGCCGGATGATAGGTAATGCCGTGCCGCTTGAAGATTGCCGCGACCGTACCATCGCGCTTCAGGTCGGCCAGGGCGGCAGCGATTGCCTGGGCAAGCTCCATTTCCTCCGCCTTGACCGCCATCCCGACCGGCCAGCTATCAACTTTCAGCTCAGCGAATTGCTGGTCGTCGAGCGCGATATTGTCAGCCCCCTTCAGGGCAGCCTCCAGCTCGGCACGCGGTGCCAAGACGGCGGCAATCTTGCCTTCCTTCAACGCCTGCGCTGCATCGCTGATCGTCTTAAAATGAACAACGTTTTCACGCAATCGACCATTCAGAACCGAGAGCAGGAACGAATCAGCCAGGGTAGCTCCTTCGACGCCGACCTTTTCGCGGGTAAAGACCTCAAGCGCTACAGCTGCCGAACCGGCCAGCGGCTTCGGCAGGCGATCCGGATTACGGGCCAAGGCCAGGGTTTCACGATGATAGGGGCCAAAGATACGAACCTTGTCGTTGGCTTTGGCCAAGTGCTCGTCGACCGGCACATGCATCATCACGTCCGCCGGCTGGGTACCCAGATAATGGCCTTTCCAGACCATGTTCCGGAGGTCGTCGTTCATATCTTCGTCGGCATTGAAACCGACAACTTCGGGAAGCAGGCCCAACTTTTCGGCAACGGCACGCCCGATATCGGCATCGATCCCCTTGCCCTCATTCGAATAGGGCAAAAAATTGTTATAGACGGCAATACGCAGGCGACCGCGCTGACGGATGGCGTCCGGCACTTCCGCGACAGCCGGAAGCGTGGCGACCATCGGCAAGGCGGCCAGCGCTTTCAGCCAGAAACGACGATTATTCTTCATGAACTGTTTCCAGCCAGGCACGGATGGTCCACATGGCTTCTTGACTGAAGACATTTTCGAACGGCGGCATGTAAACACGGCCATCGCGAACGGAACCATGACGAATACGATTAATAAAGATCTCGTCACCTTCGTCGCCGACCGGCAGATAGCGCAGATCCGGAGCAATACCGCCGGAGATGGCGCCCAGGCCATGGCAACGAGCACAGTTCTGGTTATAGGCCGAAGTACCGATCTTGATAGCCAGATCGTTCTTGCGATACGGATTGCTCTTCAGAAATTCAGGCCCGAGCGTCGGCAGGCCAGTAACGTCGACCGCTTGCGGCGTGACATCGCCGTGAGCGAAAACCTGCGGAGCTGCCGCGCTGATGAAAAGAGCTGCCGCAACAGCGCCGAGGTGTCGGAAGGGATGTTTCACAATGTCTCCTTTGATAGTAAGGGTTGCCACTTTGCAGAATCTCTTCTTTGCAAACCCTGTGCCAGGTCAGCACTGTAGATTATCAAATCGTCGCATCGAAAGCCATTTCCAGAAAAATGGAAAAAAAGGAATAAAAGTAGCTAATTGGCGCATAATTTGCTATCTCTCCAATCCTGCTGCTCTCTTCATTGCTTCCAAAAAGCACATATGCTACGTTATGAAACAACAGAACAATCATAAGTATTGACCCGGAGGAGAGATGGGTAGTCTTCAAATATTAGCCGATGCTCATGGTCAGCGACTGGAGCAAGCCAGACAGCTGTTCTTTGACCATGGCTCGTTACCGGAAGGCTTGGTTGACCCATTGATCATCCGCTCATGGGAGCGTTGTCGTCGCCTGGGTCTGACCGGCACCACCCTGATGCCCGCCTCGGATGTTCTCAGTCCGCTCTCGTTGAAAAGCGAGCAGGAGCGCAGCCATTTCCTGCTCACGCAGGGGCGGCCGATCATGGAGCATGTTTACGAGCAGATTCGCGAGTCGGGAAGCATGGTCATCATGGCCAACGCCAATGGTCTGCTACTCGAGACAGTGGGCGACCCCGACTTCGTCGATCGTGCTGATCGCGTTGCGCTGGCTGCCGGCGCCTCCTGGGACGAAAATCTGCGCGGCACCAACGCCATCGGCACCGCGCTGTCGGAAGAACTTCCCGTGGCCGTTCTGGGGGGCGAACACTTCCTCGAATACAACAGCTTCCTGACCTGTTGCGCCAGTCCGATCGCCGGACCGGATGGTCGCCTGATTGGGGTCCTCGACATTTCCGGCGACTACCGCAGTCAGCAGCGCCATACGCTGGGCCTCGTCAAACTTTCCGCGGTCATCATTGAAAAGCGCCTGTTCGAGTCCACCCATGCCCGGGACATTATTGTCTGTTTCCATCGACGCGCCGACTATCTAAGCAGCCCCAAGGAAGGCATGGCCGCGGTCTCGCCGGATGGCCAGGTTTTGGCGATCAATGCCGCGGGCATCGAGATTCTGGGCATACGCCAGGTGGATGCGGTGCGTCGCGACTTTTCGATTGTCTTCGAGAACACGCTATCGGCACTTGTCGACCGTCTGCGTAACAACCTGCAGGCGAGCTGCGAAATCAACGTCAATGGGCGGCCAATTCATATTCAGCTACGTGGACAGTTACCGCCACTTGCCATCGCCGGCCGGGTGTTCGACGAACCACCGGCGATGCGCCCACCCGCCCGCCGTGCCGAAACAGGAGGCACACCGACCCTGACACTGGATACCCTGAATACCGGCGATGCCCGCCTGCAGGCGGCGATCGACCGGGCTCGGCGCATCCTTGGCCGTGACATTCCGATCCTGATTCAGGGCGAATCCGGCGCCGGCAAGGAAATGTTTGCCAAGGCCTTCCACAACAGTGGCCCGCGCCAAGGCGCCCCGTTCGTGGCGCTCAACTGCGCCTCGATTCCTGAAACACTGATCGAATCCGAACTCTTTGGCTACCAAGGTGGCGCCTTCACAGGTGCCCGCAAGGAAGGGGCGCCAGGCAAGATCCAGCAGGCGCATGGCGGCACCCTCTTCCTCGACGAAATCGGCGACATGCCACTGAACCTGCAGGCCCGCCTGCTGCGCGTGCTGCAGGAGCGCTGCGTGACGCCGCTGGGCAGCACCCGGGCAATTCAGGTGGACATCTCGCTGGTCTGCGCCACCCACCGCAAGTTGCGCGAAGAAGTGGCCCGCGGCACCTTCCGCGAAGATCTCTACTATCGCCTCAATGGCTTGAGCGTCACCCTCCCGCCGCTGCGCGACCGGACCGACATTCGGACCATGGTCAACAAACTGGCTGTCGCTGAAGCCGCCACCCGCAGCGAACCGGTCAAGTTTTCCGAAGGTGCCCTGCAGGCTATCGAGCGTTATGGCTGGCCTGGCAATATCCGCCAGTTGTTCAATGTCATCCGGGTCGCTATCGCGCTGCTCGACGACGATGAAACCGTGATCACCGAAACCCATCTGCCGGAAGAACTGTTCGAGACTGCACCGCCCGCTGCCTGCAGCGTACCGGCTTACGATCCATGGGCGGCAGCCCCGCTCGAAGGCGCCAACAGCCTGGATGAGATCAGCCGGCAGGCCGCCCTGCGAACGCTCGAAGCCGCCGGCGGAAATATTTCTGCCGCCGCCCGCCAACTTGGCATCAGCCGCAATACGCTGTACCGCAAGCTGGGCCGGATGTAAGCATCCCCGTCCTCCCGCCCGAGCGGGAGGACGATACCCCAGGACAGCGCAGTAGTCTCAGAAAAAGATGGACGGGTTGCGCGTCAGCGCCACACTGACGATGTAGGCGTATACAAGCAGCGCCAGCCCGAAAAAAAATCCGCGGCTCGCTTTGGTTCGGCCCCGCTTCAGCGCCATCATCCCGAGCAGGATATAAGCGAGCAGGCCGCAGAGCTTGGCGGTCAGCCAGCCGTTCACAAACGGATACTGACCGCTCATCCAGGCCATGGTCAGTGCACTACCCAGCAGCAGCGAGTCAACAACATGCGGCAGTACCCGCGTCAGCCGGTGCTGGCCCAGCATTGACCCGGTCAGCATCCATCCGCCGCGCAAGGAGAACCCCAGGCCACTGAGGACAACGCAGGTGACATGCAGGTGCTTGATGGCCAGATAGCTCATTTAGCAGCCAGCTTGAGGGCAATATCACTTTCCGCCCGGCGATAACGCAGCACGGTGCACCACAGATTCCAGCCCAGCCAGCCGTTGGCCACGGCAAAGGCCAGCCCGGCAATACGGGCCAGCCAGCCCGGAAGCGCCACGGCAGCCAACAGCAGGCCCAGCGCCACAATGTAGGCGAGCATTTGCCGGTGCATATCGATGTCCGGCAAGAGCTTGTTCAAGGCCGGCGCAAAAACCTTGCCCTGCCCTGAACTCTGCAGGTGCATCCAGGAGATGAAGGGAACAATCTTGTAGAGCATGCCGGCAATGAAGGGCAAAAAACCACCAGCCACCAGCAAGACGCCAAAAAACAGCGTCCAGCCGTCGATCTCCGTCGCTGCCGGCCACAATGCTACGGTCGACAACAAGAAAAGGGCAAAAATGCTCGCCGACAATCCGAGCTGCCAGTAGCGATAGGTAGCATCGGCCCGCGCCCGGCGTCTTTTCCCCTGCAGACGCACGGTCAGGCCGGCAAAGACAATGCCCGTCACGGCAGCGGCGAACTGGCAGAAACGAACCAGCCAGTTCCAGCCGAGCAGGACAGCGCCACTCCATAGCAGCAGCATGGCCAGCATCACCCAGGGAAACCACCAGCTGATTCGTGCCGGGTAACCCGGCGTCAGCTGGAACATGGGCACCACGACATAGGCCATCGCCGCGAGCAGCACCCCGGCCCAACCGCCCAATCCCCAGCCGGCATGCAGATCGGCGAGCAGCGGCAAGGGCAGCGCCCAGCCGTTGACCAGCGCCAGTGCCATCAGCACGCCGAGGCTCACGACGCTGAACAGCCCGAACAGGGCAACCTTGAGGCCGCGAATGGTCGGGCTGGTAGACGACACGCTGATCAAGGCGGTCATCGTGGCCCCCAGGAAAACCAGCACCGTCAGAGACAGCAACAACGGGGCGATGCTCAACAAAAGCGGATTGCCGAAATAAAAGCCGGTCGCCAGCAGCAGGACACCGCAGGAAAGACCCGTGTGAACAATCCACGCCACGGCGAGCGGCCGTTTCAGATTGGCTCCGGCGACCACAGGCAATATCTGGATCAGCGCACCGACCATCACCTGCAGCATGAAACCCAGGGTCAGCAGATGCGTCGCCGCCAGCGCACCGGGAGTCCAGCGCGAGGCAAAAATATCAGGCCCTTCGAAGGCGATCAGCAGACCGGCGAGGGCAGCAAATAGCGGCGCCGTCAGAAAAAAACGCAGCGGCGCCGTATAGGGCGGCGCGTTTTCGAAGGCCATCAGCCCTTGCATGACAGCTCGTTCAGCGTGAAATCAGGATTTCAAAGGTACCGTCGGGCTGTAATTCAACCTCGTAATCGTGCCCATTCTGGCGCAATACCTTGTATAGCGGATGCGGCTCACGAAAGAGAAGCAGCAGCATTTTTTCGCCAAATTTCAGAGTATCGAGCATCTCCATGGTGGCGACAAAGGGCTCGGGCGGCTCCATGTAGCGCGCATCGATGACATGGGGAGTTTTCGGGTGAGTCATGCTTCGCAGAGTTCCTTTTCCAGACGTTCGAGAATGCCCGGCAATTCAGCCGACAGATGCTGGTCGCACATCGGGTAAAGAATATTCTCTTCCTTCATATTGTGCTGCTGCATCATGATCAGCAAGGTATCGGCAATTCCGAGATAATCCTCGGCCTTACCAGCCTCCAGGGCGGCGGCCGCATCGTCGAACAACGCCCGCATCTGTTCGTGCTCCATCCGCATGACCTGGGTCGGCCCCATGCTCATCCCGGTCTTGGCCTCAAAAATGGGGAACAGCGTCTTTTCCTCGCTGCCGAAATGTGTCAGTACGGCGCTCCGGAAATGTCCGAAGGCGGCGCGGGCGGCATCAAGGTTGCCTTTGCCGATAGCCTGCTCGGCCTCGGCGAAAAGATCATCACAACGGTGATGGTCTTCGCTCATATAACTGCGGATGGTGGTCATGTCTGGCTCATTGATGATCGGTGAGCCATTCTCGTATTTACGTCCGTCCAGACACTTTGACCACCATCAAATCCCGCTAAATCAGGCACCGGCAATACCTACCTGTAATTCATCAAACCAGTTGATGAAGCGCAGCACATCGTCCCCCTGGTAGATTGCGCCATGCTGCGGGCAGAGCATGTCGATCTCCATCCGGGCCGCCCGCTCGCACCAGCGACGCTTGGCCTCATTGGAACCCATCCAGCGCTTATGGAAGCCTTCGGCATAGCGGATGTGGGTATCGAAATTCTCGACGAACAGGCCATCCTCGCCCGGAGGCAGCAGTGCCGCACCAACATCACCGGAGAAGAGCACCTTGGCGAACTTGTCGTAGAGATTGAAGTTGCCCGATGAGTGCAGGTAATGCGCCGGCACGGCCTGCAGGATCAGGCCGTCGAGTGAAATTTCACCGCCTTCGTCGGGAAGGGCCACGAAAGTCTCGGCTGTACCGCCGAAGTGGGGGATGAAACTCCGCCACAACCAGCTGACGTAGCACCGCATCTTCGGATTGAACTCGAGCCACAGGGCGAGCGATGAACAGACGTCCGGATCCTGATGCGAGGCAAAGATGCCGGCCAGTGCGGAAGGATCAAATTCGGCGGAGAGCGCCGAAAAAACAGCCGGAAAGACTTCGGCCCCACCCGGATCGAGCAGCAGGCCCTGTTCGCCATGGGTCACCAGATACTCGTTGGTATCGATCAGGTAATTCGGTTTGTTCGGGTCGCGAACGATGGCGATCCATTTGTGATTGCCATCCTGAAAGATTGTTTTTGTCGTTTTCACGTCTCCCCTCTCCTGTATTTCTTCGCTTAATTGCTGGTAAAAAAGGCCGAGCGCCGCAGCGATTCCAGCGAAGCGCGAATTTCCTCGACGATGCCGTCGAATTCCCCGGAAACCTGAGTCAGCGGTACGGCAAAAGACTGGCCGTAAGCGGCTTCAATCTTTGCCGATTTGGCCAGCACCCCACCCAGCTCGACGATCTGGAATGCTTCTTCGAGGGCGCGCTTGAGTTGCTTGCGCAGACGGTCCAGTCGCGCAGCATGCCGTTGATGGTTATCTTCCCGCTCTGCCAGCACCTGCTCGAGGCGCGCCACCGACGATATTTCGACGGCCTGACGCAGCAGCCGGATATGGCGAATATCCTGAAGGACCACTGAGACTTCATTGACACAACCGTGAATCAGCCCGTTCAGCGAACTCATGCAGTCGCGCAGATCCTGCGAAAATATCCGCAATTCGTTAGACAATACGCCGAATCCGCGCGCGGCGGTACCTGCCCGCTTGGCCAGGAAAATAGCATTGAGGGCCATGATGTTGATCTTGAATGCGACATTGACTACCGACTTGATCTCTTCGTTGATGCGCACGATGCGCAACAAGTCGACGCCGGCCTTCGAGGCCGTGGCGGAGGTCGTGCTCGGAACGGTCGTCATAGCGGTCTCAGCGGAAGTTTTCGGGGCAATGGCGAATGTACCAACTCAGGACGCAAACAACCACCCCACAAGCAATTCAGGAACTTATTTTTCCAGAACATAGGTCCCGGGAGCGGCGGCCAGGGCGGGGAATTTGCGATTCGCCGCCGGGTAGGCATCGACCAGATCGCCGGTTTTCTTGCCTAGCCAGTGTGTCCAGTCGTCCCACCAGGTACCGGTTTTTTTCTCGGCCCGGTCGAACCAGTGTTCCCAATGCTCGTTACGTTCGGCTTCACCAATCCAGTAGGCTCGCTTGGGCGGCGTAACCGGCGGATTGACGATCCCGAGAATATGACCCGAAGTGGAGAGTGCGAAGCGCACCGGGGCGGCAACGTTGATGTATTTGCGGATACGGTAGCACTGCTTCCACGGCGCGATATGATCGTCCTCGGCAGTCACGGCATAGAGGGGCTGGGTGATATTGTCTAGGTCGATCGCTTCACCGGCGATATTCAGCTTGCCGCGCTTGATCAGGTTGTTTTCCAGATAAAGCTCACGCAGGTAATAGGAATGCATGGCATACGGCATGCGCGTCGTATCCATGTTCCAGAACAGAACGTCGAACGGTGGCAACGGCTCGCCGCGCAGGTAGCTATGCTCCCAGTAATGCCAGATCAGCGGGTTCGAGCGCAGCATGCGGAAGGAACTGGCCATTTCGCTTCCATCGAGATACCCCTTCTGGGCCATCGAGCCATCGAGGGCACTGATGCACGCCTCGTCAATGAATACGTCGATGTCGCCCGGATGAGAAAAATCGATCAGGGTCGTCAACAGCGTCCAGTGCGCCACCGGCACATCCTTGGCCGCGAAACGCTTGTTGGCCCAGGCCATGTAGGTCGCGACCAGGGTGCCACCGATGCAATAGCCGGCCAGATGGACTTTGGGCACCTGGCAGAACTCGCCAGCAACACGCACGACTTCGTCGACGCCTTCGAGCAGATAGTCGTCGAAACGGACACCGGACATTTCGGCATCCGGATTCTTCCAGCTGGTAATGAAGACCGAAAATCCCTGATCGGTCAGGTATTTGACCATGCTCTTCCTGGGCGTCAGGTCGAGGACGTAGAATTTGTTGATCCACGGCGTGATGATTACGACGGGCATGGCCCGTACCTTGTCGGTCGTCGGCTCATAGTGGATCAGTTCGACTAGGCGGTTGCGAAAGATCACCTTGCCCGGCGTCGTCGCCAGATTCTCGCCGACCGTGAAGGCATCCTGCTCGACCATCAGGATGTTTTTGGCCTTGACGTCACGCAGGAAGTATTCCCAGCCTTTCCTCAGGCTGTCGCCGTTGGTTTCGACAAAGCGCTGCATGGCCACCGGATTCAGCCAGAAGAAGTTGGTCGGCGCGACCATGTTCAACCAGTTACGCAGCCAGAAGGCGGAACGGCGACGCTCCTTGTCGGACAGTCCAGGCGTCTCGAAGAGCATGTCCTCGAGGCGGTGCGTAAAGGCGATGTACCACTCCTTGACGATATCCCAGGTGGGCGAGTCGCTCCATACCGGATCAGCAAAACGCGCGTCGTCCACGTGCGGCTGGATAACATCGGTCGACTGGATACCCATTGCCCGCCGCAAAACATGTGACTGCAGCGCCAGAAGGTCGCCGGACAGGGCGTTGACGGCACGCGTCAGTTCCTGCGGGTGCATCATCCAGGCCACATGGGCGTTGAGCAGCGAGGTCGTCACGCCATACGGATCGATGGCGTTGCTGACAGCCTTGCCGAGCGATTCCAGCGGACTCAGGCTGTTGATATCGACACCATTGTGGTGGGCGGAGCCATTGGACATGAAATTAACCTCTTCCGATTTCGTCAGACTTTGCGGATTGATATTACAGCGAGACAAACTCGCCGGGGGTCGGCAAATAGACATCCGGCCAGGCCAGTTGTTCTTCGATGGCCCGCTTGAAATTGGCTGACGCTTGCGCTTCGCCATGCACCACAAACGTTTTGCCAGGCGGCTGGTGAAAGCCGCGCAACCAGCCAAGCAAGGCAGCCTGATCGGCATGTGCCGACAAACCACCGACCGTATAAATGCGCGCCCGGACCGGCACCGGTTGGCCGAATATACGGACCAGACGGGCCCCGTCGACCAGGCGTCGACCGAGCGTCCCGGCCGCCTGGAAACCGGCGATCAGCACGCTGCACTCGCTGCGCGGCAGGTTTTCGCGCAGGTGGTACTTGATCCGCCCGGCCTCGCACATGCCGCTGGCCGAAAGAATCACGGCACCGTGACGGATTTCGTTAAGCGCTTTCGAGCGCTCGACATCGGCGACGAATTCGATGTGTATCCGGTCCGAATGCGCCCGCTGCCAGGCAATCAGCTCCCGAGTTTCCGGATCGAGGAGATTCTGGTTGTCCAGCGTGATGCGGGTGGCCGCGTTGGCCATCGGCGAATCGACATAGACCTTCAACGAGGCCAGGCGTTTGCGGCGGACCAGGTCGACCAGCAGGTAGATGATTTCCTGCGTCCGGCCGACGGCAAAGGCAGGGATGATCAGGTTCCCCCCGGCAGCCCGGGTCCGCTCGAAGGCAGCAACGATTTCATCCTCGGTTTCGGGCAGAGAGCGATGCTGGCGGTCGCCATAGGTCGATTCAATGAGTAGCACATCGGCGGCAGCCGGCGGCGGCTCGGGATCGCAGAGTACCGGCCGGCTGGGCATGCCAAGATCGCCGGAGAAGACCAACCGGCGCGGCTTGCCTTCGCCGGTGACGATGACTTCCAGAGAGGCCGAGCCGAGAATATGGCCGGCGTCGCGAAAAACCACGCTGACATTTTCGGCCAGCTTTTCCAGTTGACCGTAGGCCACGGGTCGCAACAGCTTGAGCGACGCCAGCGCCTGGGCCACCGTATACAACGGTGGCTGGATGCCGCGTTCGCCCTTGCCGCGCCGATGCCGGTTGCGCAGTTGCCACTCCGCTTCCTTCTCCTGGATGTGGGCGCTGTCCGGCAGCAGCACTTCGAGCAGATCGATGGAAGCCTTGGTCGCATAGACCGGCCCGCGATAACCGAGCATGGAAAGACGGGGCAGCAAGCCGGAATGATCAATATGGGCATGGGTCAGCAGAACGAAATCGATCTGCCGAACGTCGAAGCCGAAATTGAGGGCTCGCTGATTCTTCTGACGCGCTTCCGGCCCCCCCTGAAACATCCCGCAATCGACCAGAAAACGGACATTGCCCGACTCAACGAGCGTGCAGGAACCGGTCACTTCGCCGGCTGCTCCAAGAAACCCGAGACGCATGTTTTCATTCCTCCCGACTTGGCGTAGCATGAACCTCAATAAGGCGGAATGCAACGCCAGACAACCATTTCAGGAGGCCAAGCATGTTCAAGCATATTTTCGTTCCGACTGACGGTTCCGAACTATCCCGAGCCACGGCACAACGCGCCGTCTCTTTTGCCAAGGAAGCCGGTGCCCGGATCACGGTATTCTTTTCCAAACCGGAATACCCGATCGCCTATTTCGGCGAAGGCGCCCTGATCGACCCGACGACGCCGGATAAATTCGCCGAGTTGGCCGAGCAGCAGGCCAGCGAATACCTCGGCGAGGTTGCCAAAATGTGCGCCGAAGCGGGCGTCGAGTGCACCACCACCTCGGCGACCAGCGACGTTCCCTACGAAGCGATCATCGAGGCGGCCGAGAAATCCGGTTGCGACCTGATTTTCATGGCATCCCACGGACGACGCGGGATCAGCGGCCTTTTGCTCGGCAGTGAAACCAACAAGGTGCTGACCCACTCCAAGGTACCGGTCCTGGTCTATCGCTGACCGGCTAGCGGCTGCTACAGCGCGCCTGCCCCGGGCCAATGCGGCAGAGGACTTCACCGCTGGCGCTATCGATGAAAGCGACCTCTTCGAGCTTGCCGACCAAGTAGCGCTTCTTCAACGTGAAATCAGTCGGCTTGCCATAGGTGGCTTTCCAGAAGGTCGTGCTCTCGCTGACCACTGGCTCAACCAGGCGTGCCCTGGCGCGCATCCCCAGCCGTCCGGCCACGGAAGCCGGCAGATTGGCCGAGAACCCGGCATCGTCATCAACGCTGCGCGGATAAAAGTCGTAGAGATTCTCGAAGGCCAGGAAATAGTCGTAGCGCCAGCTGATTTTCATCTGCTGCGGCGTGCCGATCTTGTCCTCGCCGGCATACTCGCCGCGCTCGTCAGCGACCGACTGCAGCGGCAGGAACTTGAAACGGTAGTAGTCGTCGACAGCCGGATCGGCTAGTGGCTGCCAGCTCCAGCCTTCGGCAATCTGGTTGAAGGCCATGCGGTAAAGCACATCGACCCGTTCACCGTTGGTGGTGATTTCCATGCCGCCACTGGCCGCGAGGTCGACATCCACCTCAACGATCTGCCCGCTCCTGGCGCTGATTTCCGGTATCGGCAACTGTGCGATGGCCGCGTACTGCCGTTCGGCCGTATCCGCCGCCTGAGCCGCCCCAAAAAAGGCGGCGACCGAAGCCGCCGCGAAGATATATCTGAGGAAAAACATGTCGACCTGGAACGCTCCATGCAGCTACAAGTCGGACGAATTTTGCGCGCCGCCCACCCCGCTATCCATGATACATATCAATAAAGTATGCCATGGCTCAAGCTTGGGTCTGCGTCACCGCCTTGCGGAAACGGATCAGCGCAATGGCGAAAAAGCAGGCGCCGACGGCCGTCATTCCCAGCAGATCCGGCCAGATCACTTCCAGCCCGGCACCGCGATAGAGAATGCCCTGTGCCAGGCGGACAAAATAGGTGGTCGGCGTCGCCGCCATGATGTTCCGGATTACCGCCGGCATGCTCTCTTGTGGCGTCACCCCGCCGGAGAGCAGTTGCAGGGGCACGATGGTGATGATGATCAGCAAGCCGAGTTGAGGCATCGAGCGGGCCAGGGTACCGAGAAAGATGCCGATCGATGCCGCCGAGAAGAGATAGAACACGGCAGCACTCAGGAAGAGGAGCACCGAGCCGGCGATCGGCACCTGCAGCACCTGGCGGACCATGACGAGCAGCGCGAAGGCGACGCCGATCAGCACGGCCAGGCTATTGGCCCAGATCTTTGCCATCATGATCTCGAATGGCCGCAAGGGCATGACCAGCAGATGTTCGATGGTGCCGTGCTCGCGCTCGCGGATGAAGGCAGCGCCGACCAGGATGATGGTCAGCATGGTGACGTTGTTGATCGCCTCCATGACGCCGCCAAACCAGACCCCGGTCAGATTGGGGTTGAAGCGCGCCCGGGTCACGAGGCGAACCGGCGATTCGGCCGGATCGCGCCGCCCGGTCAGGTATTCGCCCACCTCGCCGGTGGCGATGGTATTGATGTAGCTGGCGCCGATGAAGGCCTGGCTGATCACCGTAGCGTCAATATTGAGCTGGATTTCCGGGTGCCGGCCGGCGCTCAGGTTGCGCTGAAAATAACCGGGAATGACCAGCACGAATGCATACAGGCCACGGTTCATGGCATCGTCGACCTGTGCCAGGCCAATCCGCTCGGGACGACGGAAATACGGGGGGTAAAGCGCATCGGCAAGGCGCGCCGAGAGGGGCGAATGATCTTCATCGACAATGGCGACCGGGGCGTTGTTGAGCTGCTGCGAAACACCGGTCGCCGCCTCGTAGATCGCCCCGGAAAAGGCCCAGACGATCAACCCGAGCAGGACCTTGTCGGCGGCCAGGCTGCGCAGTTCCTTGAGGCCGAGGCGGAAGATGTTGCTCAGGGAAAAGCCGCCCATGCTATTTCTCCTGTTTTTTCAACAGCGCCACGCTCGCCACGGTGAGCAGCGGAATGAAGGCGGCCAGCGCCAGCAGGGACGGCCACAAGTCGGCAAAGCCGAGGCCCTTGGTGAAGGCACCACGGCAGACCAGAATGAAATAGGTCGCCGGATAGCCCTGACCAATCCAGTAGCCGGCGCCCTGCAGGGCTTCGACCGGCGTCGTCAGACCGGAGAACTGGATGGTCGGCAACATGGTGACGATGGCGGTGCCGAACAGCGCGGCAATCTGCGTCCGGGTAAAGGTGGACATCAGGAGTCCCAGCCCGGTGGTCGCCGTGACATAGAGCAAGGCGCCGAGGCTCATCGCGGCAAAGCTGCCCTTGACCGGCACGCCGAAGACGAAGAGCGCCTCGCCCATCATCAGCAGGTAGCTGGCCATGCTGACGACAATGTAGGGCAGTTGCTTGCCGATCAGGAATTCAAGTCGCGTCACCGGCGTCACATAGAGGTTGGTGATCGAGCCGAGTTCCTTTTCGCGGACGACGCCGAGCGCCATCAGGATGGCCGGAATGAGCAGCAAAAGCAGCGGAATCACCGCCGGCACCATGGCATAAACGCTCTTGAAATCCTGGTTGTAGCGATAGCGCGACTCGATAGCCAATACTGGGGTTGGCGCCGTGCCGCTGGTTTCGAGTCGTAGCTGGCGGACGTAGTCCCGGTGCAGGCCCTCGATGTAGCCGCGGATTGTTTCGCCACGAAAAGGCATCGCGCCATCGACCCAGACGCCGACCTCCGGCGGGCGGCCACGCCGCAGGTCGCGGCCATAGCCTTCGGGAATTTCGATGGCCAGCGAGACCTCGCCACTCTTCATCCGCCGGTCGAGATCGGCGTCACCGGCCAGCGCCGGACGCTGCACGAAATAGCGGGAGCCCGCGACATTGGCGATGTAGTCGCGGCTTTCCGGGGTCTGGTCGCGATCCAGGACCGCAAAGCGCAAACCTTCGACGTCGAAGGAAAGACCGTGGCCGAGCACGAACATCATGACCACCGAACCCAGCAGCGCAAAGGCCAGCCGGATGGCATCGCGGCGCAATTCCAGTGCCTCGCGGAAGGCGTAGCCGAGCAGGCGGCGCAGGCTGAAGGCGGACTGGCGGCCGGCGCTGCGGTCGACCGGCGGTTTTTGCCCTTTTTCAGACGCGGCGGCGGCCGGCGGAGCGGCGGCCGTTTGCGCCCCCGTCGCCTCCTCCAGATAACTGATGAAGGCGTCTTCCAACACGGCCTCGCCGCGCGCCGCACACAGCCTGGCCGGGGTATCGCTGGCCAGTACCCGACCGGCATGCATCAGCGAAATGCGGTCGCAGCGCTCGGCCTCGTTCATGAAGTGGGTCGAGATGAAAATGGTCACCCCCTGCTGGCGCGACAGTTCGACCAGCAGCGCCCAGAATTGGTCGCGCGCCACCGGGTCGACGCCCGAGGTCGGCTCGTCAAGGATCAGCAATTTCGGCTCGTGCACGACCGCCACGGCCAGCGAGAGGCGCTGGCGAATGCCGAGCGGTAACTCGGCGGCGCATTTGTCGGCGTATTCCGTCAGCCCGAAACGCGCCATCAATTCGGCGATGCGCGGAGTACGCCGGGCTTCCGGCAGGTGAAAGAGCCGGGCGTGCAAATCAAGGTTGGCCAATACCGACAATTCGCCATACAGCGAGAAGGATTGCGACATGTAGCCGACCTGCTTGCGTGTTTCGAGATCGCGCGCATCGACCGGCCGGCCGAACAGCCTCGCTGCGCCATCGCTGGGCGGCAACAGGCCGGTCAGCATTTTCATCGTCGTGGTCTTGCCGCAGCCGTTGGAGCCCAGGAAGCCGAAGATCTCGCCGGCCTCGATCCGGAAACTGACACGGTCGACCGCCGTGAAATCGCCAAAACGCCGCGACAAGCCGTCAGCCTCGATGGCGTACGCCGCATCGCCACCGAGGCGGGGCGGGATGAACAGCGCCCGGTGCGCCTGGCGCCGCCCTGCGGGCAGCAACTGGATGAAGGCGGCATCGAGCGTCGTCTGGCCGGTCTGCGCCCGCAAGTCGGCCGGGGTGCCGCAACCGATCACCCGGCCGGCATCCATCGCCACCAGCCAGTCGAAACGCTCGGCCTCTTCCATGTAGGCGGTGGCGACCAGCACGCTCATCTCCGGCCGGCCGGCGCGGATGCGCTCGATCAGTTCCCAGAACTGGCGACGCGACAGCGGATCGACGCCAGTCGTCGGCTCGTCGAGAATGAGCAGATCGGGGGCGTGGATCAGCGCGCAGCACAGGCCGAGCTTCTGTTTCATGCCCCCCGACAGCTTGGCTGCCGGGCGGTCGCGGAAAGGGGCAAGGCCGGTAGCGGTCAGCAGTTCGGCGATGCGCTGTTCGCGCTCGCGCTTGCCCTGTCCGAAGAGGCGGCCGAAGAAATCGACGTTCTCGAATACCGACAGCGTCGGATAGAGGTTCTTGCCCAGCCCCTGCGGCATGTAGGCGATGCGCGGCTGCACCGAGGCGCGAAAGCGACGCTCGCCGATATCGCCGCCAAGGACCTCGATCTTGCCCGACTGGATTTCACGCGCCCCGGAAAGCAGCGCCAGCAGCGACGACTTGCCGACGCCATCGGGCCCGATCAGTCCGACCATGCAGCCGGATGGCAAGGCCAGATCCACCGCATCAAGCGCCGTCACGCCCCCATAGCAGTGGCTGATAGCGGACAGGCGGGCGACCGACGGGCGGTCCATGACGACTTACTTTCCGTTGACCTGCAGGTTGGCCGGCCACGGCGCGCCGGCATCGAGCCGGACATAGGCGACGCCGGGCATGCCGCCCTTGACCAGGTCGCGGTGGGCGGCCAGCCAGGTCGCATCCGGTTTGACCTTGATGCGGAACATCAGCTTTTCACGCTCGCTGCGGGTCTCCACCTCGCGCGGCGTGAATTGGGCCTTCGGCGCCACGAAGCAGATGCTGGCCGGAATGGGCTGCCCGGGCAGGGCGTCGAGGAGGATGCGCGCCTCGCCGTTGAGGGCAAGTTGCCCTGCCTTCTCGGTCGGCAGGTAGATGGTCATGAACATCTCGGCAAGATCGACCAGGGTCAGCGCCTTGCCGCCCGCCGCCAGCACCTCGCCCGGCTCGGCCAGCCGGTACAGGACGCGGCCGCTGATCGGCGCCTTGAGCGCGGTATCGTCGAGCGTCGCCCTCAAGCTATCCGCCTTGGCCGCGGCCACCGCCACCCCTGCCCCGGCCTCGGCCACCCGGCTCTGGGCCTGAGCCATGCCGGCCGCGGCGCCCTCCAGGCCGGTCACATCGGTGTCCAGCTTGCTGCGCGAAATGAAACCCTTGCCGACCAGTTCCGCCGACCGCTTCAAGGTCTTGTCGGCCAGCGTCACATCGGTCTTCGACTTGCGCACCCCGGCCCGGCTCGCCTCGACGCCTTTGCGTGCCTGATCGAGTTGCGCCTCGGCCGCCCGCAACTGGGCCTGCAACTCGTCGGCATCGAGCCGCGCCACGACGGCGCCGGCTTCGACCCAATCGCCCTCATGCGGGCCGAGTTCAACCAGTCGCCCGGCGATCTTGGTCGCCACATCGACCTCCGTCGCCTCCAGCCGCCCATTGCCCTGGGCGAAACCTGCCGGCAAACCGGCCGGTCGTTGCAGATAGAGGAGATAGCCAATTGCCACGGTCAACACGGAAATCAGGGCAAAAACGACAAGCTTCCCAATGCGAGGGCGATTCATAAAACCTCCGAACCATTAATGACCAATCGGTCACTAGTCATTTGGATTATAGACCCGGCCGGGCTGGCTGGCTTGCCGCAGGTCAACCCTTGGTGCCGATGACAGGCAAGCGCCGGTCTATCCGCCGACGCCGCTTTTCCCGCAGCGGCCTGCGGCGGCGCCTGTCTCTGCCAGTGGCGTAAAGAGCGGCGCTCGCCAAATCCCGCCCAGCGGAGCGCTACGGTCGACCGCGAAAAACAGCCAAAACCGGGCAGCGCTCAGGCCCGCTGCAATCGCTTCCAGGACTGCAGGCTGGCTTGCCGGCAGAGGCGCTGCAGTATCTCGAACGCCCCATCCAGATGGCTTTCGGCGGCGGCGCTCAGGGGTTCGCCGAGCGCGAACTGCTCACCGCGCACGCAGAGAACGAAAGCGGGTGGCGGTTCCCGGCCTTCGGTTTGGCGGTAGACCTGCAGCACCGCCGCGGGTGGCAGTTGGTGTGTCGTCGGCGCAGTGCCGCTGGCCGGTTCGATGTGCTGAAAGGTGTAGGGCGCCGGCGTGTTGATCCCAGCGTCGATGAAGAGCGCCAGTTCACGCCCCTGCAGGTCGAGCGCGTGTTCGATCTGCAACTGGAAATCCTCGATCAGCTCGAACTGCTCGCCGAGATTTTCATTTTCGAGCCATCTCTCCAGTCGACCGCAGCATTCCGGCCCGATGGCGTCGTCACCGCGGCTCGGGTTGCCGACGGCGAAAATGACGACCGGCGCCGTCATGCGCGGCTCAGCGAATGAACGACCCGCCCTTCCGCATCGAGCAGTTCGACTTCCAGCGGCATCTTGCCCAGGGCGTGCGTAGCGCAGGAGAGGCAGGGATCGAAGGCGCGGATGGCGACTTCGATGTGGTTGAGCAGCCCCTCGGTGATTTCGTGGCCGTGCAGGTAGCGGCGGGCGACATGGCGGATGGCCTCGTTCATCGCCTGGTTGTTGTTGGTCGTCGA
>CAMLHL010000051.1 GCA_946479855.1 uncultured Pseudomonadota bacterium | reverse complement strand
ATGGCCAATAGCGCACAAGCCCGCAAGCGCGCCCGTCAAGCTGACAAGCAGCGCTCCCATAACGCCAGCCTGCGTTCGACCCTGCGTACCGCGATCAAGCGTGTGCGTCAGGCGATCGAAGCTGGTGATAAAGCCGCCGCTCAGGGCGTCTTCCAGCAGTCCGTCGCAGTGCTTGACCGCATTGCTGACAAGAAGATTGTTCATAAGAACAAGGCTTCCCGTACCAAGAGCCGTCTGTCCGCTCAAATCAAGGCGCTTGCTGCTGCCTGATTGCGATAGATGCTCAACAAAAAAGGCGCCTGCGGGCGCCTTTTTTGTTTCAGGTGTCGGTGAGTTTTTGGCTTATTTTTTGTCTTCGATCGAGCAGACACCGTCGACAATCTGCAAGTCGTTGTCTTGTGCGAAATTGAGCATGAAACGGTAGGCCATTGGCTCGATCTCGCCGAGGCGACCATCAACAAAGACGGCTTTTTCACCATTGTAGTCACCGGGGCCGACGTAGGGGGAGTACTTCATCTTGCGTTCGGCGCCAAATGCGGACATGACGCCGCAGAGGCGTTCGGCCCAGTCACTGGGGCGGAATTTTCTTCCCTCTCGGGTGAGGCCAACAATGATGAATGTGGTCGATTCTTGGTTTGTCATTGTTCTACTCTGCGTTTGCGGGCGATGCGACCTTTAGTGCGCGCATTCTAGCAGAAGCCGGTGTCTTATCCATAATTATGGCTTGCTGGTCGTGTTCGTTTTTAATTGTTACGGTCAACGGCAAAAACAGGGCAAATTCACAGGTCGCCGCGTTCGGTGAGTTCATGCAGCAGTTGCTTGTAGTCGTGTGCGCCCGGACTGGAGATGTTGTGGCGGAAGACGTCACGGTGTAGCGAGGGGCTTTCGGCGACAGCGACGTTTTCGGAGATGACGACGTCGAGGACGTCGTCGCCATAGCGTTCGCGCAGCTTGTTATGGATGTCTTCGCTCATGCGTCGTCGACGGTCAAAACGGGTGAGCAAATAGCGGCGCTCGATACGGCGTTTGAGTACGGGTTCGAGTACCTTCAGCGTCCGGGTGATGTGGTCGGCCGCTTGCAATGACAGGTAGTCGGTCGATACAGGAATAACCAGGCAATCGCAGGCGAAGATGGCGTTCAGGGCCAGTACGCCGATGTATGGGCAGCAATCCACGATGCAGGGGCGGCGTGTTTGACCGGCTTCCAGTTGTTCCAGGCCGATGCGCAGTTTGTTGAGGACAGCCGGGCCTTTGCCGAAGATGGAGTCAACCTTGATCAGTTGCTGGTGGGCCGGAATCAGTTGGCCGATGTGTTCCCAGGGAACTTCCAGGTCGCTCAGTGTACAGTTGTCCTGAAAGAAGGCAAAAAGGCTGCGGCTGGCCTCGGCGGGTGTGGTTCCATGGATGCTGGAAAGATGGCCCTGGGGGTCGAGATCGATCAGCAGCGGAGACCGTTCGGCACGGCTCAAGGCGGCGCCGAGATTGAGGGCTGTCGTCGTTTTGCCGACGCCGCCCTTCTGGTTGAATATGGCGATGTGCATGGTTCTGTCTTCTATACAAGGCGCCATTTTTCACTTAACATTCAGGTTTCTGCAACTAATTCCGCTATCCGGCGAGAGTTGCGGTCGTTTCGGTGGCAATGGCCGCCGTTTTTGTTTTATGGGGTTGCCTCATGTCGCATGTCATGAATACCTACGCCCGCTTGCCGGTGGCGTTTAGCCACGGTCAGGGGAGCCGGATTACCGATACCGAGGGCAAGGAATATCTGGATGCTTTGTCCGGAATTGCCGTTTCCACGCTCGGCCACGCCCATCCCAGGCTGGTTTCGGCGATTGCCGAGCAGGCCGCTCGCGTCTTGCATACATCCAATCTTTATGGGATCACCGGTCAGGAACTGTTGGCTGACAAGTTGTGTGAACGTTCCGGTATGCAGGAAGTGTTTTTCTGCAATTCCGGTTGCGAGGCCAATGAGGCAGCGATCAAGCTGGCCCGTTTTTACGGCCACAAGCAGGGCATCGAGTCACCGACTATTATCGTGATGGAAAAGGCCTTCCACGGCCGCACGATGGCGACCCTGTCGGCGACCGGTAATCGCAAGACGCAAGCCGGCTTCGAGCCGCTGGTGCATGGCTTTCTGCGCGTCCCCTACGACGATCTCGATGCGATCAAGGCAGTCGCCGAACACAACAGCGGCATCGTTGCGGTCATGTTGGAAATCATCCAGGGAGAAGGCGGCATTCATCTCGCCTCTACCGAATTCCAAAAAGGCCTGCGCCAGTTGTGTGACGACAACGGCTGGTTGCTGATCTGCGATGAAGTGCAATGTGGCATGGCACGGACCGGCAAGTGGTTCGGCTATCAGCACGCCGGCATCCAGCCGGATATTGCGACGTTGGCCAAGGGCCTCGGCTCCGGTGTGCCGATCGGGGCCTGCATGGTGACCGGCAAGGCGGCCGGCCTGTTCGGTCCCGGTAATCACGGCTCTACTTTCGGCGGCAATCCGCTGGCCTGCACGGCAGCGCTGACAACCATTGACTGCATCGAGCAGGAAGGGCTGATGGCCAACGCCGAGACAGTTGGGGCGCTGATTCGCCAACTCTACGCCGAGGCATTGGCCGGCATCAAAGGCGTGGTCGAGATTCGCGGCCATGGTCTGATGATCGGTATCGAACTCGATCGGCCGTGTGGCGAACTGGTTGGCCAGGCGCTGGCGGCCGGCCTATTGATCAACGTGACGGCCGACAAGGTCATTCGCCTGCTGCCACCGCTGACCTTCAGCAAAAATGAGGCCAAGGAACTGGTCGACCGTAGCATTCCGCTGATCAAGGCGTTTCTGGCGGGTTAATCATGGCCATCAAGCATTTTCTGCAGTTCAAGGATTTTACCCGCGACGAATTCGAGTATGTCTTCGCGCGCACGGGCTGGATCAAGAACCAGTTCAAGTCGTACCAGAAATACTGGCCATTGTCCGACCGTACGCTGGTGATGATTTTCGAGAAGGCCAGCACACGGACACGTCTCTCCTTCGAAGCTGGCATGCAGCAGCTCGGTGGCTCGGCGATCTACCTGAATACCCGCGATTCCCAGCTCGGGCGCGGCGAGCCGGTCGAGGATGCGGCCCAGGTCATCTCGCGGATGAGCGATCTGGTGATGATCCGCACCTTCGAGCAGGAGATCATCGAGCGCTTTGCCGCCAATTCGCGTGTGCCGGTGATCAATGGCCTGACCAACGAATACCACCCCTGTCAGATCCTGGCCGATATCTATACGTACATTGAGCATCGCGGTGGCATCCAGGGTAAGACCGTGGCCTGGGTGGGTGATGCGAACAACATGTGCAATACCTGGCTGCAGGCCGCCGAGGTGCTGGATTTCAAGGTTCATGTGTCGACGCCGCCGGGTTATGAAATCCAGTCGGAACTGGTCGGCAAGATTGATCCGGCCCGTTTCAAGGTCTTTGCCGATCCGATGGATGCCTGCCGTGGCGCCGATCTGGTCACCACCGATGTTTGGACCTCGATGGGTTTCGAGGCGGAGAACGAGGAGCGGATCAAGGCTTTCGCCGACTGGTGCGTCGATGGCGACATGATGCGGGTCGCTGACCCGCAGGCTGTCTTCATGCACTGCCTGCCGGCGCATCGTGGCGAGGAAGTGACGGCCGAGGTGATCGACGGGCCGCAATCGGTGGTCTGGGACGAAGCCGAGAACCGGCTGCACGTCCAGAAGGCGTTGATGGAATATTTGCTGCTGGGCCGGATTCAGGGCTGAGTAGCAGGGTTAAACGAAACTAGGAAACGGAAATGAGCGACATCAAGAAGGTTGTGCTGGCCTATTCGGGCGGTCTGGATACCTCGGTCATCCTCAAGTGGTTGCAGGATGTTTACAAGTGCGAAGTCGTCACCTTCACGGCCGACCTCGGCCAGGGTGAGGAACTCGAACCGGCGCGCGCCAAGGCCCTGAAGGCCGGCATCAAGCCGAAGAACATCTACATCGACGACCTGCGCGAAGAGTTCGTCCGCGACTTCGTTTTCCCGATGTTCCGCGCCAATACCGTCTACGAAGGCGAGTACCTGCTCGGCACCTCGATCGCCCGCCCGCTGATCGCCAAGCGCCTGATCGACATCGTCAATGAAACCGGCGCCGACGCCATCTGTCACGGCGCGACCGGCAAGGGCAACGATCAGGTCCGCTTCGAACTGGGCGCCTACGCGCTGAAGCCGGGCATCAAGGTCATCGCCCCGTGGCGCGAGTGGGACCTGATGTCGCGTGAGAAATTGATGGCCTATGCTGAAAAGCATGGCATCGAGATCGACATGAAGCACAAGAAGGGTGGCTCGCCGTACTCGATGGACGCCAACCTGCTGCACATTTCCTACGAAGGTCGTCATCTCGAAGATCCTGCTGCCGAGGCCGAGGAATCGATGTGGCGGTGGACTGTGTCGCCGGAAGAGGCTCCGAACAAGGCCGAGTACCTCGACCTCGAATTTGCCAAGGGCGACGTCGTCGCCATAAATGGCAAGCCGATGAAGGCCCACGAAGTGCTCGGCACGCTGAATGAAATCGGCGGCAAGCACGGTATCGGTCGTCTTGACCTGGTCGAAAACCGCTACGTTGGTATGAAGTCGCGCGGCTGCTACGAAACCCCGGGTGGCACCATCCTGCTGCGCGCCCACCGCGCCATCGAATCGGTCACCCTCGACCGCGAAGTCGCCCATCTCAAGGACGACCTGATGCCGCGCTACGCCAGCCTGGTCTACAACGGCTACTGGTGGAGCCCGGAGCGCAAGGCGCTGCAGGTGCTGATCGACCACACGCAAAATACGGTGAACGGTATGGTTCGCCTGAAACTGTACAAGGGCAACGTGATCGTCGTCGGCCGCGATTCGAAGACCGATTCGCTGTTCGATTCGACCATCGCCACGTTCGAAGACGACGCAGGTGCCTACGACCAGCGCGATGCCGGTGGCTTCATCAAGCTCAACGCGCTGCGCCTGCGGATCGCAGCCAATCTGGCCGCGCGCAAGGCTGGCCAGCCGGCGACCAAGAAGGCAACTGTTGCCAAAGCAGCCGCCAAGAACGTCGCCAAGTCGGTAGTCAAGGCAGCGACAAAGCCCGCCGCCAAGAAAGCTGCGGCCAAGACGGCAGGCAAGAAGAAGGGTTAAGCGATGGAAGGCGGCACCGTATTCGGGCTCAACGAAGAACAGATCGCAGATTTCTTCTCGACCTGGGGGGTTGGTGCCTTCATCCTCTTCATGCTCTTCATCATTGGCGAGATCGCCTGGAAATCCAAGGCCGGCAAGACGGGTACTTTCGTGCTTTTCTTCGTCCTCGCCTTCGGCATGGTCGGCTTTGTTGCCAAGGCAATCATTCAAAAACTCTGGGGTATTTAAATGTCGCAATACGACAATGTTTCCGTGGTCAAGAAGGCCAATGTTTACTTCGACGGCAAGTGCGTCAGCCACACCGTGGTGCTGGCCGACGGCACCAAGAAGACGGTCGGCGTGATCCTGCCGTCCAGCCTGACCTTCAACACCGGCGCGCCGGAAATCATGGAAGGCGTCGGCGGTTCCTGCCGCGTCAAGCTCAAGGGCGAGTCCGCGTGGACGACCTGGGGCGAAGGCCAGTCTTTCAATGTGCCGGGCAATTCCTCCTTCGAGATTTCGGTCGCCGAAGGTGAGGCCTACCACTACGTCTGCCACTTCGGGTAAACCGACACAGGCCCGGTGCTTGTCCGGGCCGCATTGTTTTCGCTTGCCGAACCAGTTTTTACGGTCAGCGAGCAAACGCCTTGCCCGGTCTGCGTACCGGGTTTTTGATTGAGGAGATTCCATGCCAAGCTTTGACTTCACCTCCGAAGCGGACATGGTGGCGTTGAAGAATGCCATCGATGTCGCCTGCCGTCAGATCGATAATCGCTACGACTTCAAGGGCACCAGCGCCAAGCTCGAAATGAACGAGAAGGACAAGGTGATCACGCTACACGGCGATTCCGATTTTCAGCTCGACCAGATCAAGGACATCCTCTTCCCGGCCATGGAGAAGAAGGAGGTCGAGAGCACCAAGCGTCTCGATCACCAGCCGGTGCAGAAGGTTTCCGGCAACAAGGTCAAACAGGAACTGAAGATCAAGATGGGTATCGAGACCGAACTGGCCAAGAAACTCGTCAAGATCATCAAGGATTCCAAGATCAAGGTACAGGCCTCGATTCAGGGGGATGCCGTGCGTGTCCAGGGCGCCAAGCGCGACGAGTTGCAGGAGTGCATCGCGCTGATCCGCAAGGAAGTCACCGATTTTCCGATCAAGGCCGGGAATTTTCGCGACTGAGCGAAATGCTTCGGCCATAGAGGCAACGGCAGGCCTGACGGTCAACCGTCAGCGTGGGCAAAAACCAAAAGGGCAGCTGCGGCTGCCCTTTTTCTGATTCAGCGGGCCAGGCCCTGAATCCAGACCGAATAGAGTTGTTCCGAAAGCTGGCGCATGACCGGCAGGCGTTCCGCCAGTTGCTGTTGCATTGTCTCCGGGGTCTGCACGCTGGCCTGATCAGCCACGACCATTGCTTCATCGGCCCATTGTTCGCACCACTGGGCGATCATTTCCGGCGTCATTTCGACATGGCACTGCATGCCGAGATGCGGCCCGAGGGCGAACATCTGGTTGGCACAAAAGCCGTTGGCGAGTAGGCGCGTTGCGCCGGCCGGCAGGCTGAAAGTTTCACCGTGCCACTGGAAAATCGTGCTGCTGTTGCCGGCGTAATCACCAAGCCAGTGACGGGCAATGGCATTATCTTCACCGTGCGCCTGGCCCCAGCCGATTTCCTTGACCGGGTTGCGGGTAATCAGGCCGCCCAACGCCTTGCTCATCAGCTGCCCACCCAGGCAATGACCGATTACCGGCAAGTCTTTTGCCACCGCAACACGAATCAGCGCACAGACAGGTTCGATCCACGGCAGGGGATCATTGACGCTCATCGGTCCGCCCATGAAGCAGAGTCCGGAGAAACCGTCAGCCGAAGTAGGGACGTCGGCTCCTTCGTCGATGGCGATCAATTGCCAGGGAATCCCGTGCTGCTCCAGGAATATGGCAAAATAGCCCGGACCTTCAGTCGGGGAGTGGCGAAAGATGGCAACTGGGAGCATGATGGTCTTGACCTCCGGAAAAGCGAAGTTGCATTCTACGCTGCTCGGCCTGCTGGTAGCTGTGTTCGCCCCGGTAGCCGTCGCTCAGGATGTCGGACTGGCCGGTATCATGGGTAGCAAGGCCATGTTGATGATCAATGGTGGCGAGCCGCGGTCCGTGCCGGTTGGCCAATCGCTGGATGGCGTCAAGGTGTTGTCGATTCAGGGAGACCAGATTATGGTCGAGGTCGGCGGCAGGAAGCGCCCCTTGCGGGTCGGCCAGTATGCCGTCGGTGCCGGCAGTGGCGATGGGTCCGGCAAGATCATCATGACCGCTGACGTGCAAGGGCATTTTTATACGACAGGCAATATCAACGGGACCTCGGTTCGCTTTCTGGTTGATACCGGGGCGACAATGATTTCCTTGGGGGCTTCCGATGCCCGGCGGCTCGGCCTTGACTTCAACCGTGGCCAGAAAGCTTTGACCAACACCGCCAATGGCCAGGCGGTGGTCAGCAAGGTTCAGCTTGATACCGTGCGGATCGGCGACGTCACGCTGCACAACGTCGATGCGCTGATTCACCAAGGCGACATGCCGATTGCGCTGCTTGGCATGAGCTTCCTGAACCGGATGGAAATGCAGCGTGACGGCAGCACCATGACACTTAAAAAACGATTCTAGGAGAGAGAGATGCCGCAACGAGATCAGGAAATAGCACTGCTGCGCGATGAACTGGAAATGCTGATGGGCGAGCGGCAGGCGTTGTTGCGTGTCGCCGGCGCTTCGGCGGTGATGATCGCCAGCCTGGACAGCAAACGGCTGCCGGTCGGCGCGGTCGAGTCGGCCGATCTGGTGGCGACGACGATCAACGACCTTTCAGAAGAAACCCTGCAGGATGCCCTGGCTGCAGTTAACGCAGAAATCGAGGAAGATTCCAAGGCAGCATGAGCTTCGATCTGGAGCGTTTGCGGGCCAGTTTGCTGCCCGAGCCGCTGGTTGACTCTTTCATTCAGGAAGATGGCTTGGCCGATCAGCCACTGACTCCGGCCGCCGTGCTCTTTCCGATTGTCCTGCGCGAAGCCGGCCATACGGTGCTGCTGACCCAGCGCACGGCCCATCTGAAAGATCATGCCGGTCAGATCAGTTTTCCCGGGGGGCGCGTCGAGGATTCGGATCTGTCACCGACACATACCGCCTTACGCGAAACCGAGGAAGAAATCGGTCTGTCGCGCGAGAGGATTGAAATTCTTGGCTTCCTGCCGGAATACCGTACCGGTACCGGCTTTCGGGTAACGCCGGTGGTGGCGCTGGTTCGGCCGCCATTCGACCTGCAGCCGGATCCCTTCGAGGTCGCTGAAATCTTTGAGGTGCCACTTGCCTTCCTGATCGACCCGGCCAATCATCAGCGCCATTCGCTGCATTACCGCGGTGCCCTGCGCAACTACTTCGCCATGCCCTATGGCGAGTATTTCATCTGGGGCGCAACGGCCGGCATGATCCGTTCGTTGACCGAGCGCCTCGGGCTACTCCAAGCCACTGATGCTTGTGGTATTGTGACGTCTTGATATTAAACAATAAGCCGATTACGGCACTTCTCCGCCCCCAATGAGCCTTCTCTCGCTGATTGCAGTTTTCCTCATCGAGCAGCTGCAACCCCTTGATTACCGACGCATAGTCGCCGAGCCATTCGGCGTCTGGGCGGATTTCGTCGAATCCCGTTTCAATGCCGGTGCTTACCGTCATGGCGTGCTTGGCTGGTGTCTGGCTGTCCTCTTGCCGGTGTTGCTCGTGGCGATCGCCTACGAGTTGCTCCATTCCCTGAACCCGATCTTTGGTCTGCTGCTCAATATCGGTGTCCTGTATCTGACCATGGGCTTCCGCCAATTCAGTCATCATTACACCGAAATCCAGGTCGCCCTGCGCCAGGGCGACCTCGAACGGGCCAGGCAGTTGCTCGGCGAATGGCAAGGTCGTTCTACCCATGCTCTGGATTCTGAGGATATTGCCCGGCTAGCCATCGAAGGGGCGCTGGGGGCTTCGCATCGTCACGTGTTTGCCGTATTGCTGTGGTTCGTCCTGCTTCCCGGGCCGTGCGGTGCCTTGTTGTATCGGCTCTCCCTGATCGTTCGTGATCGCTGGAAGACCGGAAGTCCAGAACAACGGAATACATTTTCCACATTCGCACATCAGGTTTTCGGTATGATCGACTGGTTGCCTCTGCGGGCTACGGCTTCTGCTTTTGCCATCGTCGGGGATTTCGAGGACGCCGCCTACTGCTGGCGTACCCAGCCGGCCCAGTGGCCGGATCGTGACATGGGCATCGTGCTTGCTGCCGGCGCTGGTGCCCTGGGAGTCCAGCTGGGCCGGCCGGTGGTCGAAGGGGTGGAAATCTCCGATCGTGGCGAGCTCGGGCTGGGGGAACCGGCCGACGTCGATTTCATGCAGAGCGCTGTCGGCCTGGTCTGGCGGGCGACGATCTTGTGGATGTTGTTGCTCTTTTTGTTGGGGCTTGCCAGTCTGGCGGGCTAAATAAATTTATAAGTGGAGGTAGTTAAATGAGCAGAGAAGTTGTCGTTCTGAGCGCAGTTCGTTCCGCCATCGGTACCTTTGGTGGCGCCCTGGCCGATTTCGAATCTACCGAACTGGCCGGTATCGTCATGAAAGAAGCCGTGACCCGTTCCGGCGTCGATCCCCAGGCAATCAACTATGTGACCGTTGGCACGACGATGCCGACCGATTCCCGCTACGCCTACGTTTCCCGCGTTGCCTCCATCCAGGCCGGTTTGTCGATGGATTCCGTCGCCATGCAGGTTTCCCGCTTGTGCGCTTCCGGTTTGCAAGGCATTGTCACCACCGCCCAGAACATCATGCTGAACGATGCCGACTACGGCATCGGCGGCGGCGTCGAAGTCATGTCCAAGGCGGCCTACCTGCTGCCGGCGCTGCGTTCCGGAGCCCGCATGGGTGACACCAAGGCCATCGACTCGATGGTCAGTGTGCTGACCGACCCGTTCGGCGTTGGCCATATGGGTATTACTGCTGAAAATCTGGCGACCAAGCACGGCATCACCCGTGAAGAACAGGATGCCTTCGCCGTCGAATCGCAACGCCGTGCTGCAGCCGCCATCGACGCCGGCTACTTCAAGTCGCAGATCGTGCCGATCGTCAAGCAGACCCGCAAGGGCGAAGTGGTGTTCGATACCGATGAACACGTCAAGCGTGGTACGACCATGGAGTCGCTGGCCAAGATGAAACCGGCCTTCAAGAAGGATGGCGGCACAGTGACCGCTGGCAACGCCTCCGGCATTAACGACGGCGCCGCCTTCTTCGTGCTGGCTGCTGCCGATGTCGCCGCCAAGGCCGGTCAAAAGGCCTTGGCCCGCATCGCCGGCTATGCCGTTGCCGGCGTGCCGAACGACGTCATGGGCGAAGGTCCGATCCCGGCCACCAAGCTGGCCCTGAAGAAGGCCGGCCTGACGCTGGATCAGATGGATGTCATCGAATCCAACGAAGCCTTCGCGGCACAGGCGTTGACCGTTTCCAAGGTGCTCGGCCTGGATCCGGCCAAGACCAACCCGAACGGCGGCGCCATCGCCCTCGGCCACCCGGTCGGCTGTTCCGGCGCTTTCATCGCCACCAAGGCGTTGTACGAACTGGAACGAATCGGCGGTAAGTACGCACTCGTCACCATGTGTATCGGTGGCGGCCAGGGTATCGCTGTTATCTTCGAACGCGCCTAAGCCGCGGGTTCAAGCAAAAAACCGCCGGATTCCCGGCGGTTTTTTTACGCCCCGATTTTGTCCGGTACCGCTTTGGCGGCGCTGATTTCAAATGTGCCACTCCGCTTGCACGCAGGTGCGGGGCTGGCGGGCGAAATGCTCGAAATCCGGGCCCGGCAAGGCGCGGCTGATCAGATACCCCTGAGCGATATTGCAGCCACAGGTCCTCAGGAAATCAAGTTGCGCCGATGTCTCGACGCCTTCGGCGACTGCGTGCAGCTTGAGGGCATGAGCCATCTGGGTGATGGCGCGGACAATGGCGCGGTCTTCTTCACTGGCATCCGAACCGGAGATGAACGAGCGGTCGATTTTCAGCTTGTCGACCTGGAATCGGCTCAGGTAAGCCAGGCTGGAATAGCCAGTCCCAAAATCGTCGATGGCGACAGAGCAACCTAGGGACTTGAAATCATGGATGACTTCGCGAATGACCTGGCTGTCCTGCATCAGCGTCGACTCGGTCAGTTCGACCTCGATGGCGCGGGGGGAGATTCCGGCGTCGCGGATATGCCGGGAGAGCAGGGCGGGTACGTCGGCATGGTAGATCTGAATGCCGGAAACATTGATCGCAGTCTTGATGGCCAGGCCGCTATCTTGCCACAAGCGTAATTGACGGCAGGCTTCGGCCATGACCCATTCGCCGATGGGCAGGATCAGTCCGGTTTCTTCGGCGACCGGGATGAATTCCGCCGGGCTGATCGATTTGCCGTTTGGCATGGACCAGCGCAGCAGCGCCTCGCAGCCAGTCAGCAGGTTGTCATGGATCGATGCCTGGGGCTGGTATTGCAATTCGAACTGCCCCTCGTCGAGTGCGCGGTGCAGCGCATTCACGAGATGGTGGCGATACAGCGCCGCATCGTTCATTTCCTGCCGGAAGAAACTGAAGCGTCCGCGGCCTCGCTCCTTGGCGTTGTACATCGCGATGTCGGCCTTTTGCAGCAGGCTGTCGAAATCGGCGCCGTCGGTTGGGGCGATGGCAATGCCGATGGAAATCGATGAATTCAGTTGCTGCCCCTGGATCTTGAAGGGAGCATTCATGCTGCTGATTACCTTGCCGGCAATGGAGGCGGCAGCGACCGGGGTGTCGATATCGCTGAGCAGGACGATAAATTCGTCACCGCCCTGCCGGCTGATCGTATCGCTTTCGCGCAGGCATTCCCGCAGCCTCTGGACGACGGCAATCAGCAGTTCGTCGCCGACCCGGTGGCCGAGCGAGTCGTTGACGCGTTTGAACTCGTCGAGATCAAGAAACATGAAGGCCATCGATTTGCCGTTGCGCCGGCACTGCTCGATGGCTTGTCCGAAACGGTCACGCAGCAGCAGGCGGTTGGGGAGGGCCGTCAGGGCGTCATGATGAGCCAGGTAACGGATTTTCTCCTCGGCTGCCTTGCGTTCGGAAATATCCTGGAAGGAGCCAATGAAATTGAGGATTTCGCCATGTTGACCGTAGACCGTCGATATGGAGAGCCATTTGGGGTAGCACTCGCCACTTTTGCGGCGATCGATGGTTTCACCGCTCCAGCGCCCGGTGGCGAGGAGGGTCTGCCACATTTCCTGATAGAACTCTCTGGAGTGATGCCCGGAACGGAGCAGGCTGGCGGGCTGGCCGATGGCCTCCTTGGCCGAGTAGCCGGTGATTGCGGTAAATGCGCGATTGACGTTGGCAATGATGCCGCTCCGGTCGGTGACCATCAAGGCTTCCGAACTGTGCTCGAAAACCGTATGGGCCAGTTGCAACTGGGCTTCGTGCTGGCGGCGCTCGGTGACATCGGCAAATACCCAGATCGAACCGGCCTGGATATCCCCGGGATTGATGGCGCGGCCCGTTCGATGGCACCAGATCGGGGTGCCATCGCGCCGGACGAACTGATGCTCGCGGTCGCTGAAACCGGTCTCTGCCAGTTCGCCGTAGGCGGTTTCGTCATCGCTCCGCCACTCTTCCTGGGTCGCGTAGAGAAGTGCAGTCGTCTGGCCGATCATGTCGGCCGGCGTGTTCCAGCCGAAGAGCTCGGCCATGCGGGTGTTGCAGTTGATGACGATGCGGTTGCGGAGGTAGGCAATGCCGACCTGCACATTGTCGAACGTTGCCCGCAGCTCGTCGAGCAACTGCTGGATGTGGATTTCCTGATGGCGGCGCAAGCTGATGTCGGTGAACGTCATCAGTGAGCCGCCACCGGGCATTGTCGCGTAGCGGATGCTCAGCGTCCGTCCATCGCTCATGATCCATTCGGAGTGATCGGATTTGTCCTGCGCCGCGGGGAGTGGGGCCAGGATGCGGGGAAGTTCTTCGCGTGGCAGAGATTTGCTCAATTTGCCATCGGGTAGATCGAGCAGGGCGAGGAGGCGGTTGTTCCAGGCGAGCAGACGGTCTTCGGCATCGAAAACGACCACGCCCTGCGGCAGGTTGTCCAGCGTCGTCTGGAGCAGGCGGGCCTGCTCGGCCTGTTCTCGTTCGCGTCGCAGGTGTTCGCGTTGTTTGATTTCGCTGATGTCGGCGTAAGTGCCGACTACGCCATCCTTGCCGGCCGGACGTTCGGAGATCCTGAGCCACAGGTTGTCGCGAATTCGCAACTCGATGGTTGCTGCTTCGCCGTCGCGTACCCGGCGATGCAGGGCTTGCCACTGGGCCGGCCAGTCGGCATCGGGCGAGTGGCTTTGCAACTGTTCGATCAGCGTGGCGAAGGGAATCCCGACGAGATCCGGCCAAGCGGTGCCGGCGGATTGCCAGAGATCGGCAAATTGCTGGTTGGCCATCGACAGGCGATCATCGGCATCAAATAGCACGAAGCCGTCCGAGCTGTTGCTGAAGGCCGCGAATAGCCTGGCCTGTGCGGCTTCGACCGCCTGTTTTTGGTGATCGAGGGCGGCGTTGGTTTGCTGCAGCGCGATCATTGCCTCATTCAGCCGGGAAGTGCGCTCACGCACCTGGGCATCGAGCAGGATCGAGGTCTGAAAAAAACTGTAGTCGGAAGCCTGTTGTCCGAGGCCCTGTTCGACCCGATCCATCAAGACATCGATGATCCTGTCGCGCCGGGCGATTTCCGCCGCTGCTTCACCGGGCGTCGAGGTGGTATGGGTGTTGAGCGATGGGCGGGGGCGATCGGTCATTTCAGTGCAGCCTGGTCGTCTGGCGGCAGGCCAAAGGCGATGCCATTGAACGTCTGGTTGACGTGAATCCCGTGATGTAGTTCGCCGAAGGAGAGAAACCCGGTGACCTTTCGTTCGCGCAATAGCGCGGAAATACGCTCGAGTTGCCCGTTTTGCCGGAATTCGAGATTGCGCAGGATGCAGTCGCAGGCCAGGATGGCCTGGAGCGGACCGACCTCTGTTTCCACCGCATCAAGCGCGGTGACGAGATTGTGGAAGGCATCGACGCCGACCGCTCGTGAAAGCACGATCCCCTGGTCGATGGCGCAATAGAAGCTCAGGCTGTGGTCCGGATTCATTTTCTGGATGGAGCGGACGTAGTTTTGTCCGGCAATGCGAACCACAACGGGAAAGGCGGCGAAGGCGTCGGGATTCAGCGATTCTGGAGGAATGCCGACAATGCGGGCATATTCGGTAGCTGCCGGGTAACCGTTGATCTCGGTGACGATACGGGCCTCCGGCCGGGCGCCGGTGACGACCATCCGGCTGGCTGTCGGCTCGAAATGCTGGGCTCTGATCAAACCGATGGGCAGCCGGCTGTTCATGATGGCTACGACGGCAGCGTTGTTATGGACGCCACCTTCATGGAAAACGCAGGTTTGCCGGAAGTGGAGCGAGTCGCCCGCCGACCCGCCGATGACCGGAATGTTGCCGAGGATCAACTGAAGCGCCTTGCCCAGCGCCTCTTCCCGGCGCGACAAGCCATCGATCAGCAAAAAAGCGAATTGACCTGCTGCTTCATCGCCCCACTCCGGGGGCGTTGCGTCCTGCAGGGCGTGTCTGACGTGTCGTTCGCATTCGGCGATATTGAATTCGTCGAGCTGGGGCAACAAGGCCGTGCTGGCGGAAAAATCCTCGGCCGGAAAACCGATGGCGACGACCGATCCGCTCTGGTAGCCGGCGGGGCCGATTTCTCCGGCCGTGGTGCAGCCGATCAGGGTCGTGCCGATGGGGAAGCGGCGACGCATGGCATCTGCCAGCAAGGGTTGGTCGAAGCTGTCGGCGCTGAAAAAAACGACTATGGCATAGTCCTGTCCGGCAAGTTGGGTAGCCAGTTCGACCACCGCGTCGCTGGCTTGGGAGGTCGACGACGAAGCTATGCGTATCGTGCCCATTCTCTCGCTCGTGCCAAAATGACATTGTTATTTTTCTTATATATGTACATTTTAGGCTGTTTGTTTTGAAGTGTGCCAGCTATTTTTTTGCCCTCGCGGCCACGCACAAGCCGCCAATTTGTGACAGTCTGTCGACCAGGCGAGCCAGCCTGCATTCTTCAGGCAATCGCCGGTGGGCTTCAGGGGGATCGCTCCGGTGCCAGTCATGCACCATTTCCGAATGCCTGCACTGCAACGGTGCGCGGCCTGATCGAGGAAGTTGAAGGTTTGGTGTTATCTGGTTGATTGATAATGCATATCATGTTTGGTATGGAACATGCTCAATCTTTGGCGAGAGCATCCTCAGTGACGAGTCCAAAATGAATTTCTATAACGAAATGTATGACGCCAACGGCGGCGTCCGCGCCCATTACAAGGCTTATCAAGACTGGCTCAAGGCAACGCCACCGGAGCGCATCGAGCGCAAGCGGGCCGAGGCCGACCTGGCCTTTCACCGCGTCGGCATCACCTTCGCGGTCTATGGTGAGGAGGCTGGCAAGGAACGCCTGATCCCTTTCGACATCATCCCGCGGATCATTCCCTCGGCTGAGTGGCAGGTGTTGCAGTCCGGCCTGCGCCAGCGTGTCAGGGCGCTCAACATGTTCCTGCACGATGTTTATCACGATCAGGAAATCCTCAAGGCCGGCAAGATTCCCGCCGAGCAGGTGCTGAACAATGCCCAGTACCGGCCGGTGATGCAGGGCGTGGACCTGCCCGGCCAGGTTTATGCGCACATTGCCGGGGTAGACATCGTCCGGGCCGGCGCCGGCGAGTTCTACGTGCTGGAAGACAATCTGCGCGTACCGTCCGGCGTCTCCTACATGCTCGAAGACCGCAAGATGATGATGCGCCTTTTCCCGGAACTGTTCGCCAAGCACAAGGTGGCGCCGGTCCAGCATTATCCGGACATGCTGCTGGAAAAGCTGCGCGCCGTCGCGCCGAACGGGGTCGGCGATCCGACCGTCGTCGTGCTGACGCCGGGGGCCTACAACAGCGCCTATTTCGAGCATACCTTCCTGGCCCAGCAGATGGGGGTCGAACTGGTCGAAGGACGCGACCTTTTCGTCAAGGATGAGGTCGTCTATATGCGGACGACGCAGGGGCCGCAGCGCGTCGATGTGATTTATCGCCGCATCGATGATGATTTCATGGATCCGCTGGCCTTTCGCCCGGATTCCGCGCTCGGCGTGCCGGGCATTCTGCAGGCCTACCAGGCGGGTAACGTCACGCTTTCCAATGCCATCGGCACGGGGGTTGCCGATGACAAGTCGATCTACCCCTACGTGCCGGAAATGATCCGCTTCTATCTCGGTGAGGAGCCGAAGCTGAACAATGTACCGACCTACATGTGCCGCAAGCCGGACGATCTGGCCTACGTGCTCGATCACCTGCCGCAGCTGGTAGTCAAGGAAGTGCATGGGGCGGGCGGTTACGGCATGCTCGTCGGTCCGGCCTCCACGACGGCGCAGATCGAGCATTTTCGCCAGTTGCTGAGCGCCCGCCCGGATGGCTACATTGCCCAGCCGACGCTGGCGTTGTCCAATTGCCCGACGTTTGTCGAGGAAGGCATCGCGCCGCGCCACCTCGATCTGCGTCCCTTTGTGCTGTCCTCGGGCGAATGCGTGAACATGGTGCCGGGTGGCCTGACCCGCGTCGCGCTGACCCAGGGGTCGCTGGTCGTCAATTCGTCGCAGGGCGGTGGTACCAAAGATACCTGGGTTCTGGAGGATTAAATCATGCTGAGTCGTACTGCCGATCACCTGTTCTGGATGTCGCGCTATATCGAGCGCGCCGAAAGTCTGGCCCGTTTGCTGGACGTCACCTGGCAGATGTCCCTCGTGCCGCAATCCGAGGAGGCGGCCAACCAGAACTGGCATGCCATCATTGCCCTGAATAGCCTCGACCAGGCCTTTGCCCGGAAATACGCGACGGTCAACAGTGAAAATGTCCTGAAATTCATGGTCAGCGATGCCGACAATTTGTCGTCCATTCATAGCTGCCTGCGTCTGGCCCGCGAGAATGCCCATGCCGTGCGTGGCACGTTGACCACCGAAATGTGGGAAACCCTGAACTACACCTGGCTGGAAGCCCGGGGCCGTAATTTCGAGCAGATCCTGAACGCCGGCATCGGCGACTACTTCGAGTGGGTCAAGATGCGTTCCTCGCTGTCGCGCGGCACGACCCTCGGCACCCTATTGCAGGACGAGGCCTACCACTTCATCCGCCTCGGGACGCTGCTCGAACGGGCCGACAACACGGCGCGCATCCTCGACGTCAAATACCACGTCCTGCGCCCGCACGGCGACGAGGGGGCGACTGACTTCTACGAGTGGGGGGCGCTGCTTCGTTCGGTGTCGGCCTTCGAGGTCTATCGCAAGGTCTACCGCGACGCGATCACGCCGGATCGGGTGGCCGCACTGCTCATTCTTAACAAGGACATGCCGCGCTCGCTACATTTCTGCATGAACGGCGTGATCAAGAACCTCGATCTGATCGCCAATCGCCAGTCCGGCGAGACCACCCGCCAGGCCGGCCTGCTGCATGCCCACCTGCATTACGGGCGGATCGAGGACATCCTGGCGCACGGTCTGCACGAGTGGCTGACCGATTTCATGGATCGCATCTACCTGCTCGGCGACGGTATCAGCAAGGATTTCCTGGTTCCGATGGCAGAAGCGGCGTAAGCGATTGCGCCGCCCGATATCTATGGCCAGCTTCGCCAGCGGCGGGGCGTGCCGCGCAGCCCCCCGAACCGGAAAATATCCAGGTTTTTTCGTGGCGCCTGCGGTTTTTGCCGATTTTTTGCGTTGACCGCCGCAGTCCGATCACATCGGGGGACGGGGTTGGATTTTCCGCTGCCAATAAAAATGCCCGCATGAATGCGGGCATTTCTTCAACCGGGCAGGCCGGAGATTACTTGGCGGACTTCTTGACAGCCTTGGCAGTCGCGCTGGTGGCAGCGGCGATATTGCTCTGGGTCATCTCGGTCACTTGCTGGGCAGCCTTGCGCATGTTGTCGAAGGCGGAGTTGGCAGCGGCGATGGCGCTCTGAACGGCAGCGACGGCAACGTCGGAACCAGCCGGGGCAGACTTGGCAGCCTTTTCCAGCATACCGGCAACGGACTTCTGGAAGTCGCCGAATTGGGCTTCAACCATCTTGGCCAGTTGTTCCTGGGTCTGGGTGGAGATTTCATAGACCGACTTACCGTAGGCAACGGCCTTTTCGACGTTCGGCTGGGTCAGGGAGGCCTGGATGCTCATGGCTTCCTTGACATCCTTGGCACCCATCAGGGCCTTGGCGCCGGAAACGGAATCTTCCAGAACGGAGCGGGCGGTTTCCAGATTCAGATTGGCAATGCGCTCGGCAGAAGCCAGGGCGGTGTTGGCAACGGACAGCAGGGAGTCGACAGCAGCCTTGTTGGCAGCGGCGAATTGCTCGTTATTAATAGACATTGGGCGCTCCTTGGTTAAGAAATTAATAATTACGACGACAAGATTATAGTCACATTATAAATAAAATTGTGCGCCGCAGCATGACATTTCGTTGGTGTGGATTGAATATTTGGTAATAATGCAACACCCCGATAGGGTGAGCTGCTTCCCCAGGCTTGGCAGCGGGGGAAAACGGTTTTTAATAACGAAATCAATGCAGTGCACTTGCCGCCATCGACGGGTGATTCGGCGAAGTTTCTACGTATTGATCAAGTTGGCGCTTGCCGGTCCGGCTTGGCAAACCCCTGATCCCGGCTGGGGTGCGGCTGCCTGGTCAAGTGGATGCGTTGAATTATTTTGTGCGGTGCAATGCGAGAGGCCTGGCGGCGAGCGAGCACGGATGGCGGCAGTGGAGAGGGCCGGGGATGCACCGGTATCTCCGCCCGTGCCGGGTGGTAAAATCCGCCGCGTTTCAGCGCCCGCTTTTCCTCACTGATCGGACTTCCATGCATTTTGACGTCATCATCATCGGCGCCGGCGCCGCCGGCATGATGTGCGCGGCCCAGGCTGGAGCGCGGGGGCGGCGCGTGCTTCTCGTCGACCATGCCGAAAAGCTGGGCGAGCGCATCCGTATCTCGGGCGGCGGACGCTGCAATTTCACCAATCGGACGGTCAGCGCCGAGAACTACCTGTCCCAGAATCCGCATTTCTGCCGCTCGGCGCTGGCCCGGTTTACCCAGTTCGATTTCATCGCGATGGTCGATCGGCGGCGCATTCCCTATCACGAGCGCGAACACGGCCAGCTGTTCTGCGACGATTCGGCCGAGGAAATCATCGCCATGCTGCGCGATGCCTGTGCCGATGCCGGCGTTCAATGGGCCAACCCCTGCGTGGTACGGCACATCGAACGAAACGACGACAAGGTAGTGAAGCATTATGTCGTCGGCACCGATCAGGGCAGTTTTACCTGCCGCTCGCTGGTCGTCGCCACCGGCGGGCTGGCTATTCCGAAAATCGGCGCCAGCCCTTTCGGCTACCGCCTGGCCGAACAGTTCGGCATTCCGGTCATCCCGCCCAAACCGGCGCTGGTGCCGCTGGCCCTGGCGCCGGAACTGCTCGAACCGATCAAGCCGCTGGCCGGCGCTACGCTCGATGCCGTCGCCCGGTTTGAGTCGGCGCAGTTTCGCGAGAACGTGCTGGTCACCCACCGCGGCCTTTCCGGCCCGGCCATCCTGCAGATTTCCAGCTACTGGCAGATGCAGGAATACCAGCCAGGCAAGAAACAGCCGGTCGAAATCGACCTTCTGCCCGGTCTTGATGCCGGAGCCTGGCTGGCCGAGCACCGGCAGGGCCGGGGATATTTGCCCAACCTGCTGGCCGAGCGTTTGCCCCGGCGTTTTGCCCACGAGTGGTGCGCGCTGGCGGGCGGCCAAAAAATGCTGACCCGCCCGATCAGCGAACTCGGCCGGCGCGACCTCGAGATGATTGCCGGTCAGCTCAATGCCTGGCCGCTGATGCCGGCCGGCACGCTCGGTTTTGCCAAGGCCGAAATTACCCTTGGTGGCGTGTCGACCGCAGCATTGTCGTCAAAAACCATGGAAGCCAAGAATTCGCCCGGTTTGTACTTCATTGGCGAAGTGGTCGATGTCACCGGCTGGCTGGGCGGCTACAACTTCCAGTGGGCCTGGTCTTCGGGCTGGGTGGCGGGGCAGTTCGTTTGAATGCCGGCGGGGTCGGGGGCCCTGCTAGCCGTTGTGCGGCCTGCCGGCCGTGGGCAGCGCCGGCTTCGTCTGGATGGTCCATCCCGGTTTTGGATTGATTTCGATTAAAGCCAGCTGCCGTATTTCCCACAAAAATAGTCGGCTATTGCCCAGCTTTTCAAAAGGAAATCAGATGAATGCCAAGCGTTGGTTCTCCCCGGCTGTTTTCGCCCTTATTCTCCTTGCCGCTGCAGGCCGGCCGGTCCTGGCCGTTGAGGCGCACCAGCATGGTGACGGTGCGGGCAGCGCGCCAAAGCTGCAATTGAACGCCGGGAAAAAGTGGGCCACTGATCAGATATTGCGTCAATCGATGGACGAAATTAACCGGGCGATGCAGAACGCCATTCCCCGGATCCACAAGAACCGGTTTGCCAATTCCGATTACGATGCCCTGTCGGCGTTGGTTAACCAGAAGGTGGCCTACGCGATCGACCATTGCCAACTTGAACCGGAAGCCGATGCAATGCTCCATCTCGTCATCGCCGAATTGATGGCTGGTGCGCAGACCATGGCCGGCCAGAGCGCTGTCCCCAGGCACGATGGCGCCGTGCGCGTACAGCAAGCCTTGAAATCCTACGGCCGGTATTTCCAGCATCCGGGCTGGAAAAGCAATTAGTGCCAGAAAGCCGGTAAGCTCCGCGCGGCGCCGACAGGTTGGCCGCCGCCGGTTACCCGGGATTCAGCGCTTTCCCGCCATCGACAGCGCCACCGCTTCTGCCACCTTAATGCCATCCACCCCTGCCGAAAGAATGCCGCCAGCGTAGCCGGCACCTTCACCGGCCGGGTAGAGGCCGCGGGTATTGATGCTCTGGTAATCGTCGCCGCGCTTGATGCGGATTGGTGACGAGGTACGGGTCTCGACGCCGGTCAGCACGGCGTCGGCCATGGCAAATCCCTTGATCTGCTTATCGAAGGCGGGAATAGCCTCGCGCAGGGCCTCGATCACATAGGGCGGGACGCAACTCGACAGGTCGGTCATATGCACGCCGGGCTGGTAGGAGGGATCGACCTCGCCCAGGGCGGTAGACGGCCGGCCGGCGAGGAAGTCGCCAATGCGCTGGGCCGGCGCCTCGTAGGTGCCGCCACCGGCGACGAAGGCGGCCGATTCCCAGTGCCGCTGGAAATCGATGCCGGCCAGCGGATTGGTCCGGTAGTCGCCGGGAAAATCCTCGGGTTTGACTTCGACGACCAGGGCGGCGTTGGCATTGCGTTCGGCGCGTGAATACTGGCTCATGCCATTGGTCACGACGCGGCCTTCCTCCGAGGTGGCGGCGACGACCTGGCCGCCCGGGCACATGCAGAAGCTGTAGGCGGCGCGGCCGTTC
>CAMLHL010000050.1 GCA_946479855.1 uncultured Pseudomonadota bacterium | reverse complement strand
CCGCGAAGAATAAACGCAAAAAAAACGGCACCCCGAAGGGCGCCGCAATTTGACGCGAGAAACTATCAGAACGCATAGCGGGCGCTGACCCCAGCCAGCCAGTTGAAGCCGGGAGCGGCCTCGTAGAACCGGCTATTACTGTCGCCGACAATGACTGAACCTACATATTGGCGATCAAAAATATTGTTCAGACGCAGGAATGTACCCAGTTTCAAGGCTCCGTACTGGCGATCAACACCGAATCGAACATTGGCGATCGCATATCCAGGAGCACTTTCTGCATTGGCATCGTTGACATAGACCTTGCTGCGCGCGATCCCTTCTAGGCCAATATGAAAACCGGTTGCGGTATGACGCCAGACAATTTCACCAAACAAGTTGTTTGCAGCCACGCCAGGAAGCTTGTTACCTGGCGCCGCTGTTTGGTGATGCGATGAATCGAGAATTTCTTCATCATATTTTGCATCGAGATAGGTATATGCAACCCGAGTGGTAAAGCCATAAGCCCAGCGGCTATCGAGCAGCGCTTCGAATCCTCTGCGGGTAGTCGGCCCAGCATTCTGGTAGGCCGTCTTACCGTTATCACTTTTCAGAATAGCAATTTCGTTGTCGGTTTTAATTTGAAACAATGCCAAGTCAAGGCGACTATAATCGCCGAACATCGATTTAATGCCCACCTCATAACTCGTGCTATTCGATGGCTTCAATGCAAGATTTGTCTGCCCCGTCACGTCGCCTGACAAGTTAACAGAGTAGAACATCTCATTGAAAGTTGGCGTTTCAAAACCGCGAGCAGCACTGGCATAAACGTTGACTGCGTCAGTCAAACGATACATCGCAGCGACCGTCGGCGTGGTCTTTTCAAACGAAACACCACCACTACTATCACCATTGTTGCTACCGTCTGCATTGGTCAGGAAATGGTCATCCACATTAAATGACAAATAGGTATGCCGCAGACCACCTGACACAACCCATCTATCCAGTTGCCATTCAGCCTGAACGTATTGAGCGAACGAATAAACCCTATCGTTCTCATCGCGCCGGAGATCCCCCTTGACGCCACAAGTTAGATCAACATCGCATCTTATCTTGGTTACAGGATCAGTGACCCTGAAATTGTTGTAGGCCTGACGATCGTCTACAGACTGCTCATAATCTGCGCCAACCGTCGTCGTCAGCCGACCACCCGCCAAATCGAATTTCCCCAACCAGCGAATCGAGCCTCCGGCATATTGGCGATTAAAATCAATGACCCCCCCAGGATTCAAGGGATCTGAAGTTTGCTTTAAGGCGGCCGAATATTGACCGCCAGCCTTGCTAGTAATCGGGATCGACTGATATTGAATTGTCGAGCGCTGCCCGACATAGGCTGACAATTGCAACATTTGATCGCCGAAACGGTGTTCGTAAGTCACCCCCCCCTGCTGCTGATCGATACTCTTACGGGTATTGAACGTAATCGCGGGGAAATACCCCCCGCTGAACGTGCTAAAGGCGACACTTCGAGGGTTTGTTTTAAACTCCGCCCACTGCACTCCTTGTGGATCCTCGGCATCCTGAGTGAATGTACTTGCGATCAAGGTCACCTTGTCATCTTGTGTCGGATGGAAGGTGAGTTTTGCCAAGGTTTGATCACGTGTCGCAGAACTATGATCACGGTAGCCATCGGTCGAAAAGCGCGACGCATCGATCACGTAACCGACTCCGCCCACTTCGCCTTGGGCGCTCAAATCGGCCTTCCAGGTGCCATAACTGCCGGCCGCAAAATTTCCCTCGACTGTCGGCGCTCCCTTACCGTCCGGTGTAAATATCTGGATGACACCGCCAGCCTGATTACCGTAAACAGCCGTCATCGGGCCACGCAAAACCTCGATGCGCTCAGCGCGGTCGAGGTTGAAAGAAGCTACTTGCCCCTGCCCATCCGGCGTAGATGCAGGAATTCCATCAGCGACCAAGCGCATGCCCCGGACACCAAACGCCGAACGCGCCCCAAAACCACGCGACGAAATCTGCAGATCCTGCGCATAGTTCTGGCGGTTCTGCACATTGATCCCGGGAACGGCCGCCAGCGCCTCGGAAGCGTTGACCCGAGCCTGGTCGGCACCGATTCTTTCCGCATCGACAACATCAACTGCGGCGGGCAGATCAAAGGAGCTATGCTCGACACGTGACCCCGTCACGACAATGTTATCAAGCGTCAATACCGCATCTTCGGCAAACGCGATGCAGGGGAAAGCAGCAGCCACGACGGCAGCAATACGACTCAGGCGATATTTCATGTTTTTCCGGTTTTTTTATTTTTTGTGAGCACTCAGGCTCTGGCCAGCCAGCCTTTGTCCTGAGCCATGGCCAGGAAGGCGTCTACATCCTTGCCGATACTATCACCATGCCCGGGGAAGGCGGTATCGAGGTCAGCAACGATCTCGGAAACGCTGCGCTCGCCGTCGCAGCGCTTGAGGATTTCAGCAGCGGCGGGATTGAGTTTGATCAAGCCTTCCGGGTAGAGCAGGATGTGGGCATCCTGGCTTGCTTCCCAGCGGAAGACATAGTGCGGACTGAGCCGCGGACGTGTTTCATTGTTCATATCGGCTCTCATCAGTAAAAAGGGCGGCAGGCTACGCTGCCGCCCACGGCCAGCTTAACGCACGTAAACGTAAGCGGTGACTTCGAAGCCGAGGCGGATTTCGCAGTAAGCGGGGGTTTGCCAGTTCATGGGTGTCTCCAGGATTGTTAGGGAACGGCACCATACCGTTCCTGACTTGATTATCAGCAATTGATATGCCAAGCACACCGAAGGTTTTGCTAAAACAGGGTCAAGAAAATCATGAGACCTTGCTCATCTGGGTATACGCCCCCCAGCCTTCGATCTGCACCGGGCAATAAGCCAACAACATGGCATCGAGCATCGACCACAGCAGGTCAAGCTTGAATTGCAGGATGCCCAGCACCTTTTCCTGGGCTTCGCGAGTATTGAAATGGCCCAGCGTGATGCGCAGGCCATTGATCACGTCGCGCGGTGCTTCCGTCAGGCGGCGCTGGAAATAGGCGTAGCCTTCCGGCTCGATCCACGGGTAATGGGTCGGCCAGTGTTCAAGGCGCGATTTATGAATGGTCGGGGCGAACAACTCGGTCAGCGAGGAGGCTGCCGCTTCCTGCCACGGTACGCGACGGGCGAAATTGACGTAGGCGTCGACGGCAAAGCGGACACCGGGCAGGACCAGTTCCTGCGAGACGATTTGCTGACGAGTCAGGCCAACTGCTTCACCAAGGCGAATCCAGGCCTCAATGCCCCCCTCCTCGCCATCAAAGCCGTCATGGTCAAGAATGCGTTGCACCCAGTGGCGACGCACTTCGCGATCCGGACAGTTGGACATGATCGCCGCGTCCTTGATCGGGATGCTGATCTGGTAGTAGTAGCGATTGGCGACCCAGGCCTGGATCTGCTCGCGGGTTGATTTACCTTCGTGCATCATCACCTGGAACGGGTGATGAATGTGGTAGCTGGCGCTACGGGCACGCAGCTTGGCTTCAAACTCTTCCGGCGTCCAGGGTTTCAGATCGTTCATGTTCATGCCTTGCCTCCGTCTTCAATCAGCATCCCGTCGAAGGCCAGTTCAATACCGGCGCGCGTCAACTCGGCGCGCTCCGGCGAATCTTCATCGAGAATTGGATTGGTATTGTTAATGTGAATCAGTATCTTGCGCGGCTTGGTGTAATGACCAAGCAGTTCGATCATGCCGCCCGTGCCGGATTGCGGCAGATGGCCAATTTCGCGTGCGCGTTTGGTCGACACGCCGAGGCGGATCATTTCGTCATCGGTCCAGAAGGTGCCATCGAGCAGCACGCAGTCAGAGTCGGCCAGGAAGCGATCGAGATGCGGCTCCATGGCGCCGAAGCCCGGCGCATAAAAAATCTTGCCGCCGGTAGCCGCATCCTCGATCAAGACGCCGATGTTGTCGCCAGGATGGGGATCGTGCCGATGGGGCGAATATGGCGGCGCCTTACTCGACAGCGGCACCGGTGTGAAAGTCAGCCCCGCCGCCCCGGGAATGGAGAATGACGACGGGGGCTGTGTCTGCACCTGCTGCCAGCGCACAGTGCAGAAGTGGGAGAGAACATTGAAAACCGGGTTGCCTGTCGTCAGGTCTTCATGGACCTGCGAGGTGCACCACACATCGAGGGGCTTGCCTTCGCGGAGCATGAACAGGCCGGTGGTGTGATCGACCTGGGCATCGATCAGAACAACCCCAACGATGCCCGTATCGCGCAATCCGCGCCCCGGCTGCAAAGCAGGATTAGCGCGAATCTGGCTAAGAATGTCCGGTGACGCATTGAACAGCACCCAATCCACGCCATTGGCGCTGACCGCAATCGACGATTGCATGCGGGGAATGGTACGCACGCTACCATCGCGAACACCGGCACAATTCCGGCAATTACAATTCCACTGGGGGAAACCACCACCGGCGGAGGAACCAAGGACAAGTATTTTCATGGCAACGAGTTTGCCCCCGCCCACCCGCACCGCCATCGGGATTATGGCGAATTCGCTCTCATGGTTTTCTGGAGGAGAGTGCCAATTAGCGACATAATGTTGCTCAAGAATGCGCAGTTATTGAGCGGCGTACCAAACTTAAACAACAACAGGCATCCGATCTCGGCAGATCGAGACAATTCCGCCCCGGAGACACAACTAGCGTATTTCGCCGGACAACGGCGCATTGAGCTTGGCCAAACATTCTCAAGTTTCGTCTGATACAGCCACTCAAGGATTCTTCTGGCAACCGGGTGCGATTTTTGCCCTACTCTTTCCCCAGGCACGGAGGCGGTCTCATGGCGCGTTTCGGCCACAACAACCATAGAGGAGATAAGCACAACCATGAAAGCAGAGGAATTACTGCATAAATCGCTCGACATCGCTTCCCCTTGGCATATCGTTCGCGTCCGCGAAGACCTGGGGAAACAGCAGATCGACGTTTGGGTAGCCCGCCAGACCGGCAAGAGCTGGTTTTTCGGCAACAAGTCCAGTGCCATTCCGGAAGACCGGGAACTTGCCTGGCGGCACATCAATCTGGGCGGCTGTCGCTGCGTGGTGCACGCCGTACCCAGCGTCGAATCGACGCCGCCGTCCTGGGTCGGCGAACCGGGCATGCCCTTCACCCACGGCATGTCGCGGATGATTGCCGCGATGATGCGCGATGGCATCAAGCTACAGAGCATTTGCGCCATCCTCGACATTACGGTAGCCGACCTTTGGAAATTCAAGCACACCCTGGACAGTGGCAAAGCCGGCCTCTCGGGTGGCGGCGCCGCTGCCGGCATGGCGGAACCCCCTTCCTCCTCGAACGTGCCGGAACCGGACGCCCCGATCTGGCAGCAATTGCTCGACGGTTCAGTCAATATCGATATTCGCCTGCTTGGCTTAAAATTCCTGCTGACCAAGTTGCGTGAACAAATGCGGGTGATCACCGACCCCGAGGTACGAGTACTCAAGGCCTATGAATTGCAGCGCTATTTTGCGCGCTATGAACAAACGCTCGGCCATGAACTGGCACAATTAAGCAAACTTTGAATTGATTTGCGAGGAAAACATAATGAACGCAAACACCGGGCTGATGAGTATCAGCCAGGCGTCCGCATTGATCAGCGCCGGAAAATTTCTGAATATCGCCGGCGACGAAGAAGCCCTGAAACAACTGCCCAAGGGTAACTGGATCGGTGGAACCATTCCTTACTTCATGTCGACGGACGGCGGCAAGATTGCCCGCGACCAGGTTTTCGTCAACGAGATTGTCGACATGGCCGGCACCCCGACCATCCGCCAGTACGATGCCGATTCACTGCCGCAACTGTGCCGGAACGCGCCCGATCACGGCTACACCATTCTGGTTGTCCCGGCCTTTGGCCCCTGCCACAGCAGCTTTGCCGAAAACGCGCCGAATTACGAAGACATGTACATCAAGCCGGTCGTTGGCTGGGTCGCCGGCGTGCATCTCGATGACTTGGGCAAAATCACGCCCAAGGTGGCCAACGGCCTGACTGGAGAGCTCTCCGACCAGCATGCGATTGCCATGGATATCGCGTTGCCGCCGGAACAGTTTGCCCAGATCGACATCGTCAATCTCTTCCGGCCTGGCGATGGCGACAACATCACTTTCGACAGTACCAGCTTTGCCGCCGGCGCCTGCACGATCGACGGCAAGCCAGCCAATCTGGCCGAATACCTGACGACACACAATATCGACACCCGCCTGCCGCTGGTCGCCGATTATTGCGGAGCGATGATCAACGTCAGCATCAAGGCCGTCGATGCCAAGGCTGGACGGGTTGAGTTCTATGCGCCGGTTTTCCAGGGCCTGACTTACAAGATCGCTGCACCGGTCAGCGATTACGTTCATGAATTCCAGGCCGCCCTGCCGAAGATCGAGACGGGTATCACTTTCTCGTGCAACTGCATCCTGAACTTCCTGTACTCCGACCTGGCAGGGAAGCGGACTGCCAACGTCACCGGGCCGATCACCTTTGGCGAAATCGGCTACCAGTTGCTCAACCAGACCCTGGTTTATCTAACCATTAGCAAGTAAGCAGCAAGCCTGGCGTGGCTGATCCCTGCGCCAGGAACAGACGATGCACCTGAATGCCGGCACAGCCGGCATTCAGCATTTCCAGCGTGTCGGCAGCGCTGCGTATGCCGCCAACAGCGACGATCCGCAACGTCGGAGCCAGCGCGCAAAGCTGTCTGAGTTGCGCCATTCCGGCAGAACGCTCTGGGCTATCCGGCAAGACCACCGTCAACTGTCCGGCCCCGGCAGCCCGCATCGCAGGCCACAATTCCATGGCCGCCTCGAGCGGCAATTTGATGGCCAGAGGCGGCGAGCCGCCCTGCCTCGACCGCCATTCGGCTACCGCCGCCAGTGCATCGAGGAGGATCGAACGTAGCGCCTTGTCGAGAAAACGCCGGTTGGCTGCTGCGCTCAGGTTCAAACTCAGATAACCGACCACCGGCGGTGCTTCGGCCAATAGGCAAAGCGCCTGCCGCCATTCGCCGGCCAGTGCTTCGGCCGGCAGATCGGGAGGCAGGCCAAGCCCGATGCCGACAATGGTTTTTACCCTTTTCGCCGGGTCGACCGTAGCAATCTGCCTGACCAGGGCCACCAGTCCGGGATTGCTCCCCGGCAACGGCAAGCCGGTCACCGAGCCGAACTCGACGCTACCAAAACCCAAGCCAAGCAACTCGGCTGCCCGTTCACCTGATTTGTCGATGCCTCCGGCCAGGCCGGGGCGGTCCAGCCAGGAAAAATCCGAAGGCACCTGCCTCATCCCCGGCGTCGCTGAAAATCGACCATGAAGTCAGCCAGCGCTGCCGCACCGGCTTCCAGCATGGCGTTATACAGACTGGCGCGCAAACCACCGATATGGGGATGCCCACGCAGGTAATGCAGGCCGGCAGCCTCGGCCTCGCCGATGAACTGTTCAGTCAGCGCCTGATCGGCCAATTGACAGCAGATGTTGACCGGCGAGCGCCAGGCGGGTGCCACCGGTACCCGGTAAAAGCCGCCGCTGGCATCGATCGCTGCATACACCAGGGCCGACTTGCGCCGGCCGGCCGCGGCCATCGCCGCTAATCCGCCTTGCTCGGCGATCCAGTCGAAAACCATTGCGGCGAGTTGCAGGGATAGCATCGGCGGCGTATTGACGCAACTATCGGCCGCTGCCAGCCGACGATAGCAAAATAGCGCCGGCAGCGACGCTGGCGAGCGTTCCAGCAACGCCTCGTGCACGATGACGACAGTCAAGCCGGCCGGACCGATGTTTTTCTGGGCACTGGCGTAAAGCAGGCCAAATTTATTGACGGCCAGCGGCGCTGTCAGGAAATCCGAGGTGCAGTCGCCGACCAGCGGCAATCCTCCAGTGTCGGGCAAGTCAGGCCAGGCAAGACCATCGGCAGTTTCATTGGTGGTGATATGGCAGTAAGCCAGATTCTCCGGTAATTGCAGCCCCCCCTCCGCGGTTGGCGGCTCGATGGCCTGCACCCGCAGGTGGGCCTCCCCCTCGTTCATTGCTCGCCGCGACCAGTATCCGGTCTGCACGTAGCCGCCATGCCGACCGGGCAAGCCCAGGTTCATTGCCAGCAGGGAAAACTGCTGCATGGCGCCGCCGGCCAGGAAAAGAATGCGGTAGCCATCCGGCAAATCGAGCAACTCGCTCAGTCGCCGTCTGGCCTCGTCACGTAAGGTACGGTATGGCGGGCTACTGAACGGGCGCTCGATTTGGCAGGCGCCGTCGGCGCCGCGGCTAAAAATCTCTTCGCGCGCCCGGGCCAGCACGGCATCGGGCAGACGAGCCGGCCCAGCAGCAAAGTTCCAGGCCATGGCTAAGCAGCACTAACAAAAGGCAGCGACACTACCCTGGCCAGGCGGAGCGAGGTCTTGCAGGAAGCATTCCCGCGTGGCCGGGGCAACAAGGGAAGGGCTGCAAAGAGAGCCAACGACACGAGGGGCATTTTTTTGCCACCGCTAAGCAAAGAGAAACCCGCCGTGACTGCCGGTCGCCATGAAAAACAACAAGGGCACCGATAGCATGGTGTTGGTACGCGACGACAAATGGGTGATCCGCGAACAGCGCAGGCGTTCCTCAATGCTCGCCGGTTTCAAGCCCAGCACCTTTTTCTGGTGCGGCCAGAGCACGAACCACAGGTTAGCCAGCATGGCCGTGCCAATCCAGACGCCGAGACCAAGCGGCGCCAGGGCACCCTGCAGGGTCAATGCCGGCATCAGCCAACCACGCTGTCCGAGCATGAACATGCCGGCCGCCCAGGTAACGACCGCTGCCCAGCGAAAAGTGCCGTGCTCGCGATTGATCACCGCTTTGAGGCGCGGGCTGTCCGGCTCGGAAAGGTCGGTCGCGACCAGCGGCTGCCAGTTCGGGCGTTGGACGACGCTGGAATAATTGTGGCCGACCCAGATGATGCCGGCGATGAAATGCAGCCAGCGGGCGAGCAGATCGAAACTTGCGCCATCCATCGCTCACCCTCCCATCCACAGACGCAACAAGATAACCAGCACGCCGGTCAGCAGTACGCCAAGAACGATGGTTCCGTTGGCCGAGTCATAAGGATGGCGCATGATCTCAGACGTCCATGAAGTCGGTCGATACGGCAAGTGCCGACCGCTTGATCAGCGGCTTCTTGAAGCGCAGCGGCTTTTCGCGGACAGCAACGGCTTCCTGCACCAGATGATGCATTGGCGAGCGGCTGCAGGCCGGATCGGTATTGCTGGCATCGCCGGTGAGCAGGAAAGCCTGGCAACGGCAACCGCCGAAATCCTTCTCCTTTTCCGAACATGAGCTGCACGGCTCGGGTAGCCAGTCGAGACCGCGGTATTTGCGGAACAGCGGCGATTCGTGCCAGATCCAGTCGAGCGGCTTGTCGCGTACCGATTCGAATTCGAGGCCGGGGATGATGCGTGCCTCCTGACAGGGCATGGCGACACCATCCGGCGCCACGGTGAGGTGGATGGCTCCCCAACCGTTCATGCAGGCCTTCGGACGGCCTTCGTAGTAATCGGGGATGACGAAATAGATGGTCATCGAATTACCCAGTTTTTCGCGCCAGCGATTGACCGCAGCCTCGGCAGTACGGACTTGTTCGAGCGTCGGCATCAGTTCGCCGCGGTTCATCATCGCCCAGTTGTAATACTGGATGTTGGCGAACTCAATGTACTCAATCCCCAGGTCGGCAGCCCAGGCAATCATCGCATCGACCTCGCCGATGTTCTGCTTGAAGACCGGGACGTTGAGCACCATCGGAAAGCCGTGCTTCTTGATCAGCCGTGCTGCTTCCATTTTCAGAGCATGAGCCCGGGCGCCAACCAGCGCATCGGTCAATTCAGGAGTAGACGCCTGCACCGACAGTTGGACGTGCTTGAGACCGGCTGCCTTGAGAGCCACCACGCGCTCTTCGGTCAGTCCGATGCCCGAAGTAATCAGATTGGTGTAAAAACCAAGCTTGTCCGCGTAATCAACCAATTCTTCCAGATCGTCGCGCAGCATCGGCTCACCACCGGTAAAGCCGAGTTGCAGGGCACCGAGGCGACGAGCATCGTCGAGTACCTTTTTCCATTCGTCGGTACTCAGCTCCTTCGAGCCGTAATCCTCGAAATCGAGCGGGTTGTTACACCAGGAGCACTTCAGCGGGCAGCGATAAGTCAGTTCGAGCGAGAACCATAGCGGTTTGCCCTGTCCGTCCAGGCTGATTCCCTTTTCTTCCTTCGGCATTTGGTCACTTCCATCGTCAAGACGCAATGACACATTGTTGGCCAGTCACCAAGCGGGAACAACGATGAAATCCGGAATTCGGCCTAGCGATTTTCACGACCCGGAAGGCCATCCCGGGTCGCAAGTCAGCCGACGACGGATTCGCCGACCCAACCCAGCGCATTGATACAGGCTCGCGCCACCGGGGGCGACAAACCGCCATGCCCGGCATCGGGCACCGGCACCCAGGTTGCCTCGGGCCAGGCGCGATGCAGCCTTTCCGCGATATGCGGCGGGCAGACTGGATCGGCCAAGCCCTGCACGATCGCCGCCGGGATGTGCCGGAGGCGCTCGACCCCGGCCAGCAACTGGCCGGGCGCCAGAAAACAGTCATGTGTCAGGTAATGCATCTGCAGGCGTGCCTTGGCCATCTGCATGGCGTCGGGCGCATGCCCGAGCGGGAGTTCCCCCATCAGGGCCCGTTCGTAATCAAGCCAGGCCCGCGCAGCGGGCACTGCGAGTTCGCTTTCTTCGCCGAGAATACGCCTGGCGTAGGCTGCCAGCAGATCGTTCCGCTCGGCGCGAGGAATCCAGTCGGCAAATGCATGCCAGGCTTCCGGTGCCACACCGTTGCAGCCCTGGACATAGGCGTTGATTTCCTCCCGCGAGCCGAGAAAAACCCCCCGCAGCACCAAGCCAAGCACTCGTTCCGGAAACAACTGGGCATAGGCCAGCCCGAGCAGGCTACCCCATGATCCGCCAAAGACAATCCAGGCGGGAATACCAAGGGCATCGCGCAAGTATTCGAGATCGGCGACCAGATGGGCCGTCGTATTGGCATGGATACTGCCCAGCGGCCGGCTCCGGCCGCAGCCCCGCTGATCAAAGAGAACGGCGTGAAAGCGCTCCGGGTCGAAGAGGCGACGCTGCGCCGGCGAACAGCCGCTGCCCGGCCCTCCGTGCAGGAACAGCACCGGCAGGCCGTTGAGCGCAGCGCACTCCTCGACATAAAGAACATGGCCCTCGCCAACAGACATCTGCCGCGCAAAGCGCGGCAGACGTTCGGGGAACAATGGATCGTTCAGCAATTACGCCTCGATCAGGCCGTTGCGTACTGCGACCAGCGTCAGTTCGGACGCATTCTGCACATTGAGTTTCTGCTTGATATGATAGAGATGGGTACCGACCGTAGATGGACTCAGACAGAAATCGGTCGCCACGTCGTTGACCGAGCGCCCTTCGGCCAACTTGAGAAATACCGCCAACTCTTTCTCGGTCAACGTATCGACCGGGTTGGCCGAACCGGAAAGCTGGGCCAGTGCGACGGCCTGAGCCAGATGCGGATCGAGATAGCGGCGGTCGCTGGCAACGATGCCCACAGCTCGCAAAAATTCATCGGGAGTCGCCTGCTTGCACAGGTAACCACGAGCCCCCACCTTGAGCGCCCGAACCGGCACGATGTCATCCTGATGGGCCGACAGCATCAGGACCCGCGCATTCTGTTCCCAGGCGAGCAGGCGTTCAAGCGCCGCCAGCCCCCCGATACCAGGCATCGAGACATCCATGATGACGAGGTCCGGTTTCTGGTCGGCATATAGCTTGACCACTCCCTCACCGTTGCCGCTTTCGCCGACGACGATCGCGCCTGCACCTTCGAGCAGCAGACGAAAACCGAGGCGGACGACGGCATGATCGTCGGCCAGAACGACGCGAATACCTTTCAAGGGATGATTCATGACTTCTCCGATATTGATTTTTCCGGGAGGCGCGCCCGTAGATGCAAGCCGCCATCGACCGCATTGTCCAGATAAAGCTGTCCACCCAGCGCGGCAATCCGCTCCCCCATGCCGGCCAGACCCAGGCCGCAGCCGGCCTGTGCTGACGGCCCGCCGCACAGGCCGCGACCATTATCCGACAAGGAGATGTCCAGCCAACCCGCTTGCTGGCTGACCTGCAGGTCGACGCGGGTGGCCTCGGCATGGCGGACGACATTGGTTAGCCCTTCCTGCACGATCCGGATGATCGCCTGGGCTGACTCATCGTCGACCGGGTGACTCAGGTCAAGCTTGAGCTGCAGGGTAATCGCCGGATGCTGGGTACGCCAGCCGGCGATCATGCGCTCCAGCGCCACGGCCAGCCCAGGCCCGGCCACCGGCCGCAGGCGTTGCAAAATAGCCCGGACACCATCCTGCATTTCGCCGGTAACTGCCACGATACTCTGTGCCGGCGCATACAGTGACGGCTGTTCCGGCGTGCGCTGGGCGATGGCACCGGCCAGCGCACGCACGGCGGTAATCCCCTGCGCCAATTCGTCGTGCAGTTCACGCGCAATGTCGCGGCGCTCTTCCTCCAGCCGGCTCTGCATGCGCTGCGCCAGTTCACGCTCGGTTTCAAGGCGGACGTTGTCGTCCACTGCCGCAGCCAGGCGGTCGGCCATCCCGTTGAAGGCACGTGACAAGCGGTCGAGTTCCGGCGTGGCAAAAACCGGCAGCCGGGTATCGAAACGGCCGTGTCCGGTCCGGTCAAGGGCACGCATGACCAGGTCGAGCGGACGCAGGGCCCGATCCAGCGCCCGGTGGATGGCGACGAACATGAGGATCAGCAGCAACAAGGCCCAGCCGGCCATCTCGACCAGATCGTCCCAGGCATCGATCAGGGCGCGCGAGGCATCGGGATACAAGACGATGCGTAGTTCGCCCACGATCAACGTACGCGGCCGGAAGGTCGGTTCCAGCAGCGAGGCAAACCAGGCCGGCACCACCCGCCCCGATTTGTAGGTTGGCGCCGGCGAGCGATAAAGCACGCCGTTGTCAGGCGCCACCACTTCCAGGGCATTGGCCCGGATGCGCCCGAGCGGCCGGACCGCACCGATCACCCGGCTCGCCTCCGGCTGGCTGCCCAATTCACCGGATAATGCCGTCAGCCATTGTTCAGCCACCCGCGTCGCCGCCTCGACCTCCTCGCGGATACTGGCGCGTGTGCCATGCAGCCAGAGGCTGAAAAGCACCAGCAACAGGCTGGCGGTCAGCAGCGTCAGGACGACGCTGATTCGCGTATGCAGGCTGAACTGTCCGGGTTTGCGCATTGCCAGACGCTCCTTTTCACTCACCGGGGCACAAGGAGCAAGTCACTCCCGAGCGAATTACGAAGAAAATATCTGCGCTCATGTCGCTTTGCGCAGGCTGTAGCTAACCGGCACGACCACCTGAAGTTCGTTGGCACGGTAATCGTCGGGCAAAGAAGGCAGTCCGCCCAGCCCCTCAAACATACCCATCGCATGTTTATCGAGGATCTCGTAACCGCTTGAATGATCCAGGGCGACATCGAGCAGATTGCCCTTGCGTGCGACTCGCACCCGCACCCTGACTTCCCCTTCCCAGCCACGCATGGCGGCGATTCGCGGATACCCCTGCTGGTGGGCGAGCAACTCGGTCAGGCGCCGGCGATAACCGGCCAGCAGTTCTTCCTGGGAATGGAGCGGCGTCACTGCCGGAGCGGCAACAGCGGGTGCTACCTGTGGCGTTACCAACGTTGCCTGCTGTGCTGCCGGCGCTTCGACAGACGACGCCGGAACCGGCGCCGGGGCAGCACTATTAGCAGGTCCGGCAGACGATGTCATGTGCGGAGTTGGCCGAAGCTCCGTACGTGCAGGCTGCTGCCGGGCCTTCTGGGGAACGGTTGCCGGAATAGGTTTGGCAACCGGTTCGGATGGGGTCGTCGGGATCGCTGCAATGGCCCGCAAGGTAGCGATCAGCGGTGGCAGTTCGGGTTGCTGTATCTTGGGGGTGCCGCGCTGCCAAGCCAGTACGCCAGCATGGATCGCCACGGAGAGGAGCAAAATCGACCAAAAACGACGGTCGACCGCAGGCCTCGGAAATTCAAGGCTGCGCCGCATGGCTCAATGCCTCCTGCTCGGCCGCCGGGAACAAATGGCCGACCGAACGCCGGTACTCGCTGGCCGCCACCGGCAAATCGGCGAATTCCTGTGGCAACGGCCGGGCCAGTACTTCATTCATATCCAGGCCGTCCCGTGCAGACTCGCTCATGCGACGCTGCAACCAGACCAGCCAGGCACGCGTCTGCCGAATCGGGGCAGCATCGCGGGCAATCTCGCCGTGCCCCGGAACCATCGCCGAGAAGCCCGGTTCGCGGGTGATTGCCTCCAGTTTTTCAAGCGCCGCCAACCAAGTGGCGATATCGGCATGCGGCGTCGTCGGCGCCCGGCCATTGAAGACCAGATCACCAGAAAACAGTACGCCGCTCGTCTCGTCGTAAACGGCCAGATCAGCATCGGTATGCCCGCTCAGCCGGATCAGCCGCAACCGCCGACCAGCCACCTCGGCCACTCCGGGTGTCAGCGTCTGCGTCGGCGAGGCCACTTCGGTCCCCTTCATCCAATCGCCCGTCAGACGGAACAGGTTTTCTGCAAAAACATTCCCCTCCGTTGCGATGCCCTGCCGGGTTTCTGCCAAAGCGGCGATCGGCCCGTCGGCAAAGGCCTGATTACCCAGAAAGTGGTCGGGATGGTGATGGGTATTGATGGTGAGCACCACTGGCTTATTGCCAACGATCGTGCCGATGGCCTGCCGCATCTGCTGGCCGTAGCGCAGCGAGGAACCCGTATCGATGACAATGACACCGCCCGGAGCGACAATGAAGCCCGAATTGACGATGTTGCCACCATTGGTCATGGTGAAATCCTCTGTGCGACCGACAAAGGCATAGACACCTTCCGCGACCTTTCGTGCGGCCAGACCGTAATCGAAATCGGTGGCCGGCACCGTGGCCGAGACCAACAGCAGGAGCGCAAGCAGTAGCCGCTTCATGGCGCGATCCTGGCGTGGAAGGTGTTGCCGTTGTTATCGCGGCCGCTGGCCTCGAGTCCGGCGGCGTTGGCGCTTGCCCCTAGATTCAGCGTGAACACAGGGTTCTCAGCAACCGGTTCATAGGTCTGAACCCGCATCAGGTGCCGCCCCGTCGCATCGGTGAAATCGATCTGCTCAAGATAGAACGCTGGCGTACCGGCGATCAGGCCGGTGTCCATCGGGTGCACGATACGCAAGCGGACCCGGCCCGCATTCGGCCCCTCCGACCACTGACGGCCGCTGACTTCGTTGAGGCGCCGCTGCCACTCTTTTGAGCCGCCGGCCGCCGACGGAGCGGTACACCCACCGCCGACCGTATTCACCCAGGTGCCGCCGACATGCCAGACACCATCAGCAGTACGCGCCGCAGCCCGGACCGGCGAGGACTGCTGTAGCTTGATACGAAAGCCGAGAAAGGCCGGCGCCTCGCCGGGGAAGAAACGCAACACCTGTACGATCGGGTTGAAATCGGCGAAGACAACAACCTCCTGCACGCCGGAGAGGGCAGTGACGTCGACCGTCACTGGAACCTGCATCGGATTTTCGGCGGTAGACGGGGAAATGACCTGGACGCCCGGGTCGAAAACCACCGGCGCATCTGCCAGAAACACTTTGCGCATATCCTCCCAGCGCGCAGACGCCAAGGGATCGGCCGCCTCCTGAGCAGCTGCCAGTGCACCAAGCGGCATCCATGTCGCACACGCGAGCGCTGCCACTCCCAGTAAAACCTTCATTGTCTCGTCTCCATTACCGCCCTTTCCAGAGCCGTTTTTCATGGAGGATTGCAATCCGTGTGCCAAAGCATTTGTTGGTCGGCAAACCGCCTATTGGCAAGCAATTGCAGCAACAGCGCGAGCAATAGCGCAGTCATCTCTGTGCAACTTTGGAACAAGTGGTGACATTTGATACAGATCAACGCAAACCTTATTCGCCGCTGCCAACACCGCTGCATCAGGCCGAGCCACACGCCGACAGGCATGCTGCGCGGGAGAACGTGCTCCCGAGAGCCTTTCCGGCATACTTGGCACAGCTCTTGCGCACAATGCCTTTCGTCAGCGGGCCGATTCAGGGAATGGAAGGCGGCTCGCAGGCATGTCATTCCAGCCCGAGGCTCGCTAAGTCAGTACGCCGCGCGGGCTGGAACCATTGGAAACCAAGGAGACAATCCATGCAGAAACACACCCGACTCAAGCGCAGCGCGCTGGCAGTTGCGCTTCTGGCAGCTACCGCCTTCGCCGGCAGCCCCGCCATGGCCAAGGATGTAACGACCGCCGATATCCTCAACGATGCAAAAACCCCGGGAGACGTCGTCAGTTTCGGCCTCGGCACCCAGGGCCAACGTTTCGCCCCCTCGACCCAAATCAATACCAAGACCGTCCAGAACCTGGTTCCGGCCTGGTCCATGTCGTTCGGCGGTGAAAAGCAACGTGGTCAAGAGTCCCAGCCGATCATCGCCAACGGCAAGATGTTCGTGACCGCCTCCTACAGCCGCCTGTTCGCCATCGATGCGAAGACCGGCCACAAGCTGTGGAAGTACGAGCACCGCCTGCCGGACGGCATCATGCCGTGCTGCGACGTGATCAACCGCGGCGCCGCAGTGTTCGGCAACCTGGTGATTTTCGCCACCCTGGATGCCCAACTGGTCGCCCTCGATCAGGAAACCGGCAAGGTCGTCTGGAAGGAAAAGCTGGAAGACTACGCTGCTGGCTACTCCGCTTCCGCCGCTCCGATCATCGCCAACGGCAAGCTGATCACCGGCGTTTCCGGTGGTGAGTTCGGCGTCGTCGGTCGCATCGATGCTCGCGACCCGATGACCGGCAAGCTGCTGTGGACCCGCCCGACCGTTGAAGGTCACATGGGTTATGCCTTCGACAAGGATGGCAACAAGAAGGAAAACGGCATCTCCGGCACCACCAACGCCACCTGGACCGGCGACCTGTGGAAGACCGGCGGCGCTGCCACCTGGAACGGCGCCACCTATGATCCGGAAACCAACCTGATCTTCGCCGGCACCGGCAATCCGGCTCCGTGGAACAGCAACCTGCGCCCGGGCGACAATCTGTTCTCCTGCTCCACCGTCGCTATCGATGCCGACACCGGCAAGATCGTTTGGCACTACCAAGGTACCCCGCACGACGGCTGGGACTTTGACGGCGTCAACGAATTCGTCTCCTTCGACTACAAGGACCCGAAGACCGGCAAGATCATCAAGGCTGGCGGCAAGGCCGACCGTAACGGTTTCTTCTTCGTCAATGACCGCAAGTCCGGCAAGCTGCTGAACGCCTTCCCGTTCGTCAAGCAGATCACCTGGGCCAAGGGTATCGACCTGGCCACCGGCCGTCCGATCTACAACAAGGAAAACTACCCTGGCGATCCGGCCAAGTCGGCTGACGGCAAGAAGGGTGAAGTCGTCTTCGCCGCTCCGTCCTTCCTCGGCGGCAAGAACCAGATGCAGATGGCTTACAGCCCGCAGACCGGCCTGTTCTACGTCCCGTCCAACGAATGGGGCATGGATATCTGGAACGAACCGGTTTCCTACAAGAAGGGTGCTGCTTATCTGGGCGCCGGCTTCACCATCAAGGCCCTGCATGACGACTACATCGGCGCCATGCGCGCTTACGATCCGGTCACCGGCAAGATGGTCTGGGAAAACAAGAACTACGCTCCGCTTTGGGGTGGCGTCCTTACCACCGCTGGCGGCCTGGTGTTCTACGGCACCCCGGAAGGCTTCCTGAAGGGTGTTGATGCCAAGACCGGCCAGGAACTGTGGTCCTTCAACGTCGGCACCGGCATCGTTGCCCCCCCGGTTTCCTGGGAGCAGGATGGCGAGCAGATGATCGCCGTGACGGCTGGCTGGGGCGGCGCGGTTCCGCTCTGGGGCGGCGACGTGGCCAAGCGCGTGAACTATCTTGAACAGGGTGGTTCCGTGTGGGTCTTCAAGCTGCACAAGAACAAGTAATATTGCCTTAGAGCAGCACCGGTCAACGACCTAACGGTCGTTCCGGTCGAGCGGCACGAGCGTTAACGCGTTCGTGCCGTTTTTTATGTCGCCTCCGTGTTGACCATAGCGCAGCCAGGTGTCGCCTGCGCGGCACGCCTCATGGCACATCTGGATCAATATCCACCTCACGCTTGGCGGTTCGCTCAGATATGCAAACACCCGGTAGATTCCAATAATTGGCGTCACTCCAGGCCGATGGCTACCCGAAGGAGGAGATCCCCCACGCCAACATTCCTGATACCAATGCACCATGACCAGCTATCAGGTATGAAAACTGCTGAACACTGATTTTTACTCGACATCCCAATATCGTGGATCTTAGAAGACGTCTGGTCGGTTATCTCGGCGCCCTGCTCGCCGGCCTGTTCCTGATGGCCTTGCTGATCAACCTCTACTCGCTGCGCAGCGACATCAATGCGGAGATTGCTGCTTCTGAACGGCTGGCCAGAATCCTGCTCGACGCCAGCAACCCGGATCAGCAATCTTCACCAGACGAAGCCATTTCTCGACTGCACACCTCCATTGACACGGCCTCGCTGCGCCACTTGCGAATTTCCACCAGCCAGCCCGACGGCACCGATACGAAGGACACCACAGTCATTCAACTCGCCAAGCTCTTGGCCATCACCGCCCCATCAAGCCCCACCGAGCAGATCAGGCTCGGTCAGCAAACGTTGTATATCGCCCCCAACCCCGCCTCGGAAATTGAAGAACGCCTCGGTGACACCGTTCGTCTATGCATCACCCTGCTGCTCTTTTCTGGAGCAACGCTTCTTGTCGCCTGGTGGTCGGCCGACCGGGCCTTGGCGCCCGTACGCGAACTGGAAAGCGGTTTGCAGCGCCTGGCTGACGGCGAGCCTGACGCTGCCCTGCCCCCATTCGATTTACGCGAGTTCAGGCAAGTGGCAGGCGCCATTGACCAACTGGCTTCGGCCCTCAACACATCCCGGGCGGCGCAAAAACAGCTTTCCCGACAATTGATTCAGGTCCAGGAAGATGAACGCCGGACATTGGCAAGAGAATTGCATGACGAGACCGGGCAAACACTGACCGCCATCAGTGTCACGGCCGCATTTCTTGAGCGCAATGCCGACACTCTCGACAGCCGACGTATCCTGGAATGTGCCCGTGAACTCCGGCGAGATGTGCGGGCCACGGGGGAACAGTTGCGAGCGATGCTCAAACGCCTGCGCCCGCACGGCATGGATGCGGAAAGTGTGACCGGGGCGCTGCGCGAGTTGATCACCAGCTGGCAACAGCGGGAAGTCGGCATTGAATTCCAACTGGACATGCCCGCCCGTTTGCCGAAGATGAAGGAAGAACAGGCTTTGGTCTTGTACCGCGTCGTTCAGGAAGCCCTGACCAACGTGGTACGCCATAGTGAAGCACGTCACTGTGTGGTGCGAATCCAACCCGAAGGTGGGTTATTGCATCTCCAAATCAATGACGACGGAAAGGGATTGGTCTCAGCTGAAGAAACCCGGCATGGAGGCCTTCTCGGCATAAAGGAACGGCTAGAAATGGTGAATGGACGTCTGGAATTGCAATCTGCGCAAACCTCGGGGCTGCAACTCCGGATCACTCTGCCGCTTCACGATGAACTACAGGAGAAAGCGTGATTCGCGTCATCCTGGTAGATGACCATGCCGTGGTCCGCACCGGCTATCAGCGCTTGCTCGATGCCGAGCCGGGTCTGCAAGTGGTCGGGGAGGCGGCCAATGCCAATGAAGCAAATGCTCTGGTCGTACGCACCGAGCCGGATGTCGCCCTCGTCGATCTCAGTCTCAAGGGGAGCAGCGGCATCGAAGCCATTCGCGGCATGCTGGCCCGACGCCCGGCATTAAAGATACTGGTACTGTCGATGCACGACAGCGCCGGCCACATCACCCAGGCCTTGCGCAGCGGAGCCCACGGCTACCTGACGAAATACTGCGAACCTGACGATGTCATCAATGGCATTCGACGCATCGCTGCCGGCAAGCGTTTTTTCTCCCCCGAAATCGCCGAGACATTGGCCCGCCAAGCCACCGAAAGCAGTGCTCCGCTGACCCAATTGACCCCACGCGAATTCGAGGTATTACGCATGCTGGTACAAGGTGAATCAGCCACGGACATCGCCTGCTCCATGCACCTCTCGCCGAAAACAATTCTCAATTATCTGTCGATGATTCGCCAAAAACTCGATGCCGACAGCGACTTCAAACTGCTCCACCTGGCGGTCCGCCATGGATTGGTAGACATGAGCAGTGCACTTGAGGCATAAGATACCCAACCAGCAACAAACCCGGAGCCCCATCAGGGTTTTACCCCGGGTCGCTAGACCACTTCAACAACCGCTCATTAGGAGGAAAGCAATGTTTCAAAAACGAACTCTCGTCACCCTGCTGACTTGCAGCCTGCTCAGCCCCTTGGCCATGGCCGACGCCAAGAAGGATACGGAAATGCTCAAGCTGGCTACCACCAGCGGCTGCATGACCTGTCACAGCATCGAATCCGGCAAGCCGGGCCCCGACGGCATGAAGCCGATCGGCCCCGCCTGGAGTGACGTAGCCAAGCAATACAAGGGCAAGCCGGGCGCTTCCGAGTTTCTCACCCGTGTCGTACTGGAAGGCTCCAACCCCTATTCCAGCCACTGGAAAGGCAAGGTCAGTGGCCTGTCCATGCCGCCCAACGCCGTGGCCATCACCGAAGGCAATGCCCGTCAATTGGTCAACTGGATTCTCGCCATGTAAATTCCTGGCATGCGCCAGACCCCAAAGCCGGCCCGGGTGGCCGGCTTTTTTTGCCTGATAACCGACCCGATCGTTAAAGCATAGTGCTCCACGACTGAACAGATGCTGCGGATTTGACCACGAGTGTCCTCTACCAAGGCTGGTACGAAGCCGGCCAAAAAACACCATCCACATGATTATTAAAGGCTTTATCAAACAAAACTCTGGCGACAAAAAGCTGGCACACGGCATGCACTCCTCTTTGCACGAGTCACGGCAGGCACCGATGTTCATTTTGAACCAAGTCTGCCTGCCTTGAATCAACTGTTCGCAAACCCATCCCTGAACACAGGAGACAAACATGCTCTACGCAGCTCCCGGCACCGCCGGCGCCAAGATCACCTACAAGGCCCAATACGACAATTTCATCGGCGGCAAGTGGGTCGCCCCGGTCAAGGGTGAATATTTCGACGTAATCACCCCGGTTAATGGCAAGGTTTACACCAAGGCCGCCCGCTCTTCCGCCGACGACGTCGAGCTGGCGCTTGACGCTGCTCACGCCGCCGCCGACGCCTGGGCCAAGACTGCTCCGGCCACTCGCGCCAACATCCTGCTCCAGATCGCCGACCGCATCGATGCCAACCTCGAAGTGCTGGCTTATGCCGAAACCGTCGACAACGGCAAACCGATCCGTGAAACCCTGGCTGCCGACGTACCGCTCTCCGCCGATCACTTCCGCTACTTCGCCGGCTGCCTGCGCGCCCAGGAAGGTGCCCTGTCCGATATCGACGAAAACACCGTTGCCTACCACTTCCATGAGCCGCTTGGCGTCGTCGGCCAGATCATCCCCTGGAACTTCCCGCTGCTGATGGCCGCCTGGA
>CAMLHL010000049.1 GCA_946479855.1 uncultured Pseudomonadota bacterium | reverse complement strand
TTTGCTCTTTGCGACAATCGTCGGCAACTTCTCGATCCGAGAGGTAAAGCTTAGCCTGATCTCTGACCGGGCTAAAAACTAACCACTAAGGAGATTTTCTGATGCAAAAGAAGATTATCGCTCTGGCTATCGCTGGCCTGGCATCTACCGCTGCTTTCGCTCAATCCAATGTCACCATCTACGGTCGTATGGACCTGGGCGGCGTTTATCGCGACGGCAACTCCGGCGGCGTTAACAACACCGAAGGCAAGTACGAAATGGCCTCCGGCATTCAGTCCGGCTCGCGCATCGGCTTCAAGGGCGTCGAAGATCTGGGCAACGGCCTGAAGGCCATCTTCGAAACTGAGTTCGGTATCGGCCTCGATCAGCCCGCTGCTGCTGGCTCGACCAGCGCTGCCTGGACCAACCGTCATTCCTATGTCGGCCTGACCGGCGGCTTCGGTACCGTCGTGGCCGGCCGTCTGGACGGCGTCCGCTACGGCGTCTTCGGTGCCTACGATCCGTTCGGCGCCGGCACCATCGGCAACTTCACGCAAATGACCAAGCAGGTCGATCGTGCCGATAACGCTGTTGCCTACATCTCGCCGACCTTCTCTGGTTTCGGCCTGGTTCTGGCTTACTCGACCAACATCACTGGCGCAGAAGCTGCTGGTAATGGCACTTTCGGTGTTGCTGGTGATCACTCGCTGGAAACCATCATGGGCACGTACGATAACGGCCCGATCAGCGCCCGTCTGGACTACGAACAAGTTACCACCCCGGGTACTTCTGGCGACAAGACCTGGGTTGCCACTGCTGCTGCTTCCTATGACTTCGGCTTTGTCAAGCTCTCCGCTCTGGTTGACCAGATCAAGAATGCCGATGCCGGCTTCAAGGAACAAGCTTGGTTGATCGGCGCCAAGGCCCCGGTTGGTAAGTTCACCCTGAAGGCCTCCGTCGGTGGCGTCAAGGACAAGTCCAGCGATGCCTACCTGGTTGATAATGCTGCTTCGGCTGCACCGGCCAAGGTTGGTGATTCCGTCAAGTGGGCTCTGGGTGCTGATTACTCTCTGTCCAAGCGTACCAATCTGTACGTTAACTACGGCCAGATCCACAACGACAACAATGCTAACCGCTCCATCACCTGGGCGGCTAACTCCAACGCTGGCTACGGCACCGTTGGTGTGGACTTCGGTATCGCCCACACGTTCTAATCTGACTTAACCGTCGGTTTGAATTAAAAACGGGAGCTTCGGCTCCCGTTTTTTGTGGTCTGATGTGTTGAATTTTGCCGCTGATTTGAAACTTCTCGGCGATGAATTTTTCAGGCCATGCCCGCGATGGCGAACGGTTGGCGTTCGCCGTCGGCGTGTTGGATCCAGATTTTTGCCAGCAACCGCTCCAGATCGACAGTAAAGCGCCGGGTGTCGAAAAGCGGGCTGCTTAGCCGCTGCGTGGTAATGCGCTGGCGGAGGTCGTGCATTTTTTGGCTGTCGCTGGCCAGATCCTGGGCCAGAGAGAAATACGCTTCCCAGGTATCGGTGATCAGTTCCGGCAATCCGAGGGCGGTGAGCAAACTGGCGGCGACCCGGCTGGCAAAGGTGTTGCCGGGTTTGGTGAGCAGGGGAACGCCGGCCCAAAGTGCGTCGCTACCCGTCGTGTGGGAGCCGTAAGGAAAGGTGTCCAGCGCCAGGTCGGCCAGTTGCAGGCGTCCCAAATGATCGGCGAGCGGCTTTTTGGCGGCGAATATCAGGCGCTGGGGAGAGATTCCACGGGAACTGGCTTCCTTGCGCAGATTGGCCATGGTCGCCTCTGGCGATTCAAGCAGCCAGAGTACGCTGCCTGGTATGGCTGAAAGCAGGTTGCACCAGATGTCGAAGACTTCCGGGATGAATTTGTAGCTCTGGTTGAAGCTGCAGAAGATGAAAGCATCTTCCGGCAAGCCCTCGGCTGAGCGCAAAGGTTTGTCGCCGAGGGGGCGGCTCCGATCGTTCGGCTGATAACAATGTGGCATCAGAGCGAGGGTTTCCGAATAATCGCTGGCGTCCTCGAGCGGGGTGACCAGGGGGTCGCCAATGATGTAGTCAGCCAGTCGTTCGTGGCCGAGCGTGCCGGGGTAACCGAGCCAGCTGACGATGAGCGGCGCCGGCCGCAAGGCGCTGATGCCGAGGCGGCTGTCCCGGGTGAAGCCCTTCAGGTCGACCAGGATGTCGATGCCGTCGTCGGCGATCTGCCTGGCTGCGCCATGATCGGTCAAGGGCTTGAGATCGCGGAAGAGTTCGCAGTTTTCCTTGGCCAGCTTGCGGTAGTTGTCCTGGGTGTCGGGGCCATAGGAATAGAGATGAATGGCGTAACGGGTGCGATCGTGCGCCTGCAGCACGCCGGCCAGCAGGTGCATGGTGGCGTGGTCGTGGAAATCGGCCGAAAGATAACCGATGCGCAGGCGATCGCGGTGCGGATGCCATGCCGGCGAGACCATTGGTGGTTGATTGAGTAGCGACCCGAAATTGTTCTGGGCAGCCAGCCAGCCGGCTCGCCTTTCGAGGCTTGGGGCGTCGGTGCCGCTCAGGATGAGCAGCCCGAAGGGATCAAGGTAGCTGTCGTCCCGGCGGAGGATCTCCCGCAATGCAGTTTCATCCTTGCTGCGACGTTGCCAGTCGCAGAGATGGGAGGCGCAATGGAAGGCCTGACCCAGGGCGTAGCCGTGATCGTCCCGAATCTTCCGATAGCAGGCTTCGGCCTCACCAAAACGCTTTTGGTCGAGCAAAAGGTTGCCCAGATTATTCAGGGCATCGGTATTGTTCTTCTCGCCGGCCAATACCTCGCGGTAACAAATCTCGGCTTCGTCGTGGCGTTGCTGGCCGAGCAGAGAGTTGGCGAGATTGGTCCGGGCGCCGGAAAGTGTGGGATCGAGGTGGATGGCCCGTCGGCTGGCTTCCTCGGCGGCCCTGAATTGTTGTTGGGCATTGAGGAGGGCCGCCATGTTGGCAAAGGCGCCGGCCAGTTGCGGATTCAATTGGGTGGCCTGGCGCAAGGAGGCCAGCGCCTCGTCGGGCTTGCCTTGAATTTCAAGGATCTTGCCCAGATTGGAATGGGCCAGGGCGTTACCGGGCGCCAGCGCAATGGCGCGGCGCAAACAGGCTTCGGCGTCGCCGAGGGCGCCCAGTTCGAACAGTCGCAGGCCGATATCATTTTGGGCCATTGTGGCGTTCAGGGTGAGCTGCGCCACGGCGAGGAAGCTGTTGATGGCCGCTGTGGTCTGGCCGAGTCCTGCCTCGGCCCGACCTTGGTTGAAGATCGATTCGGGTTGGCTGGGCGCCAGTTGGAGTGCTCGCTGGCTGTATTGCAAGGCGGCTTCGTAGGTACCCAGATCGTTGGCCAGGCTGGCGGCATTGATGAGAGCGCCCAGATGTCGCGGGGCCAGTGCCAGGCAGCGATCGAAGGCGCGCAAGGCTTCCTTGGGGCGACCGGATTGCATCAGTGCCCCGGCGAGCTGTTCGAGGATTTCAGTATCTTTGGGCAGAAATTTGCTGGCCTTGGTCAGCGGCATGATGGCGTCGCCCGGGCGCCCGGCTGACAGGTGGGCCAGCGCCATCAGGTGCCAGACCGGTGCGGAATTCGGCCAGCGGGCCGCGCATTCGCTAGCTTGCTTGACGAGCAGGTCGAATTGGCCAGCGTGCAGCAGATTGGCCAGGGCGGGGATCGGGGGCTGGTTGGCGGCTTGATTGGACGGCATGGCGAGCGGGATTTTTCCGTGATTTCGTGTGCGATGTCAGGCAGAAAACGATGTTAGCGCAAGCGCCGGCGACGCAGGGGACTTGGCAGTAGGGCTAGCCGAGGGCAACCAGGTTGTCACGATGGATGATTTCCGTCTCGTCGATATAGCCGAGGATGCCTTCGATGTCGGCGGTCGGTCTGCGGGTGATCAGGCGGGCTTCGCCGCTGCTGTAGTTGCTCAGGCCGCGGGCAATCTCCTTGCCGTCCGGGCTGATGCAGGCGACGGCGGCGCCGCGTTCGAATTCGCCTTCGACGGCGAGTATGCCTATCGGCAACAGGCTTTTTCCGCTTTTTAGCGCGTCGACCGCGCCATTGTCGAGGATCAGGCGGCCGGCCAGTTGCAGGTGGTCGGCCAGCCATTGCTTGCGGGCGGCGAGCGGCGGCCTTTGCGAAACGAGCAGGGTGCCGACCGCTTCGCCGGCGGCGAGGCGGATGATTGGATCGATTTCGCGGCCGCTGGCGATGGCGGTGTGGGCGCCGCTGCGGGCGGCGCGCTTGGCGGCGATCACCTTGGTGATCATGCCGCCGGTGCCGATGCGGGTGCCGGCGCCACCGGCCATCGCTTCGAGCGATTCGTCACCGGCCGTGGCTTCGCCGATCAGCGTGGCATTCGGGTCCTTGCGCGGGTCGGCGGTGAACAGGCCGATCTGGTCGGTCAGGATGATCAGCGCATCGGCTTCGATCAGGTTGGCGACCAGGGCGCCGAGGGTGTCGTTATCGCCGAATTTGATTTCGTCGGTGACGACGGTGTCGTTCTCGTTGATGATCGGCACGACGCCGAGTTCGAGCAGGGTATTGAGCGTCGAGCGGGAGTTCAGGTAGCGCTTGCGATCGGCCAGGTCGTCATGGGTCAGCAGGATCTGCGCGGTGTGCAGGCCATACTTGGCGAAGGCGCCTTCATAGACCTGGACCAGGCCCATCTGGCCGACGGCGGCGGCGGCCTGCAATTCGTGGACGGTCTTCGGACGCTTGGACCAGCCCAGGCGCTGCATGCCGCAGGCGATGGCGCCGGAGGACACCAGGACGACTTCCTTGCCCTGTTGGCGCAGGACGGCAATCTGGCGCGCCCAGTCGTCGATGGCGGCGAGATCGAGGCCGGTGCCGTTGTTGGTGACGAGCGCCGAGCCGACTTTGACGACGAGGCGTTTGGCGTTGGCGAGGCAGGTCTGGCGCATCATTCTTCCGTGGTGGGTTCTTCGTCTTCGTCGTCGTCCGGAACTTCGGGGCGAGCCATCTGCTCGAGCGCTTCCTGGATGGCGTAGATCAGCGGCTTGGTCCCTTCGCCGTTGATCGCGGCGATCGGGAAGACCGGGCCGTCGTACTTGGTGGCCTTCTTGTAGGCTTTGAGGAACTTGTCGATCGCCGCTTGCCGGTCTTCCTCGGGAATCAGGTCGAGCTTGTTGAGGACCAGCCAGCGTGGCTTGTCGGCCAGCGCCGGGTCGTGCTTGACGAGTTCGCCGACAATGGCCTTGGCATCGCGTACCGGGTCGGCATCGGGGTCGATCGGCGCGATGTCGACGAGGTGGAGCAGGATGCGCGTGCGCTGCAGGTGCTTGAGGAAGCGGATGCCGAGGCCGGCACCGTCGGCGGCCCCTTCGATCAGGCCGGGAACGTCGGCCATCACGAAACTCTTTTCGGCGCCGACGCGGACGACGCCAAGGTTGGGGTGCAGCGTCGTGAACGGATAGTCGGCGACCTTCGGGCGGGCCGAGGAAACGGCGCGGATCAGCGTGCTCTTGCCGGCATTGGGCAGGCCGAGCAGGCCGACATCGGCGAGGACGCGCAATTCCAGGGTGACTTCGAATTCTTCGCCCTGCTCGCCATTGGTTTTCTGGCGCGGCGCGCGATTGGTCGAAGACTTGAAGTGGAGGTTGCCGAGGCCGCCCTTGCCGCCCTTGGCGAGCAGGACTTTCTTGTCGTGGACATCGAGGTCGGCCAGGATTTCGCCGGTGTTGAGGTTGGAAATGACTGTGCCAACCGGCATGCGCAACACGATGTCGTCGCCGCCGGCGCCGTACTGGTCGGCGCCACCGCCGTTTTCGCCGCGCTTGCCGATGAATTTCCGGGTGTAGCGGTAGTCGACCAGGGTGTTGATATTGCGGTCGGCAACGACATAGATGCTGCCGCCGCGGCCGCCGTCACCACCGTTCGGGCCACCCATGGGGATGTATTTTTCACGGCGGAAAGTCGCGGCCCCATTGCCGCCGTCACCGGCTTTTACGTAGATCTTTGCTTCGTCGATGAACTTCATGTGTTCCGCCTCTAAAAACTAAAAAGCCCTATCCGGCGGATAGGGCTTCTCTGATTCCGCCTGGCCGAGTTATTCGGCGGCCGGAACGATGGTCACCACGCGGCGCTTTTTCAAGCCCTTGATGGAGAACTGAATCACGCCGTCCTTCAGTGCGAACAGGGTGTGATCCTTGCCGCAGCCGACGTTTTCGCCCGGGTGGAATTCGGTGCCGCGCTGACGAACGATGATGTTGCCAGCCAGGACGAATTGACCGCCGTAGCGCTTGACGCCCAGTCGTTGGGCTTGTGAGTCGCGGCCGTTACGTGAACTGCCGCCAGCTTTTTTGTGTGCCATTTAATGAGCTCCTTGTCTGAACTTAAGCGGCGATCGTGTCGATGCGCAGTTCGGTGTAGTTCTGACGATGGCCCTGACGCTTCTGGTAATGCTTACGACGACGCATCTTGAAGATCTTGACCTTGTCGTGGCGGCCGTGGGAAACCACGGTGCACTTGACGGTGGCGCCAGCAAGGAAGGGGGCGCCGATCTTTACCGACTCGCCTTCGCCTACCATCAGGATCTGGTCAAGGGTAACTTCTGCGCCAACGTCTGCCGGTATCTGTTCTACTTTAAGTTTTTGGCCAGCGGAAACGCGATACTGCTTGCCGCCGGTTTTTATGACCGCATACATGGGTTGGACTCCGAAAATAATACAAAGGGTGCTACAAAGAACCGCGCATTATACGGAAATTCTCTGACAAGTCAAAGTCTTGTCGAGGGGTGTGGTAGACTGTCTGCCTTTGAAAAAAGGAGTTTCCCATGGCTGAAGTCACCACCGCCTCCGGGCTGGTCTATGAAGATACCGTCGTCGGCGAAGGCGCCGAGGCCAAGGCGGGCAATTTCGTCACCGTGCATTACACCGGCTGGCTGACCAATGGCAGCAAGTTCGATTCGAGCAAGGATCGCAACGACCCGTTCGAATTCCCGCTCGGCCAGCGTCACGTGATTTCCGGCTGGGACGAAGGCGTCCAGGGCATGAAGGTGGGCGGCACGCGCAAGCTGACCATTCCGCCTGAACTCGGCTACGGTGCCCGCGGCGCCGGCGGCGTCATTCCGCCGAACGCGACCCTCGTCTTCGAGGTCGAGCTGCTCGCCATCCAATGAGCGGTTCCGACCGGGATTCCCGACCGAAGCGGCCGCCCGTCGAGGCGGTAGCGGACGATCCGTGGGCCAAGTGGCGCCAGCCGGCGGCCCCGGCTGCGCCCCGTCGCGAGGCACCCGCGAAGGCGGTGGCCAGAGAAGCAACGCCGGCTCCTGCGGTCAACGCTGAAAAAAGGCAAAAACCGAAACCGGCGCCGGCGGCGGTCGCTCCGGCCCAAGCGCCGGTGGTTGAACGGGTCAAGCCGGAAGGGACCCTGAGCGTCAGGAAAACGGCGGTCGCTACGGAACGGCCGATCAATCGCAAGCCGATCCGCGGCGGTGCAGTAGCGAAGCGGGCGACCGTCTCGGAAAAAGCGGCGAGCGCCGCGAAGCCGGCGCGTCCCGTGAATTCGAAGGTGGGCCAGGATTCGGCTGTTGCAGGCCCGTGGTCAAAACCGGCTGTCGCCAAGCCGGCGAAGGCGCCGGCGATGGCAGACAAACCGGCCGGGCCGCCTCCGGAAGGCGTTCGCCTGTCGAAGGTGATGTCCGAGCGCGGCCTGTGTTCGCGCCGCGAAGCCGATCTGTGGATCGAGCGCGGCTGGGTGTTCGTCGACGGTGAGCCGGTCAGCGAACTCGGTTCGCGGATCGATCCGGCGGCCGAAATCACCGTTTCCAAGGAAGCGGTGAAGGATCAGGCCAAGGCCGTCACCATCCTGCTGCACAAGCCGGTCGGTTATGTTTCCGGCCAGCCGGAGCCGGGTTGCGTGCCCGCCGTGACGCTGGTCACGGCCGAAAACCAGGTGCCGCAATCCGGCGGCCCCGAGTTCAAGCCGTGGATGTTGCGCGGCCTGGCCCCGGCCGGCCGGCTCGACGTCGATTCGACCGGCTTGCTGGTGCTGACCAGCGATGGCCGGGTGGCCAAGCGCCTGATCGGGGAGGACAGCGATGCGGAAAAGGAATATCTGGTCCGCGTTTCCGGCGAAATGGTCAAGGGCGGCCTGGAACTGCTGCGCCACGGTCTGGAGCTCGACGGCAAGCCGCTGAAGCCGGCCTGGGTCAAGCAACTGAACGAGGACCAGCTGCACTTCATCCTGAAGGAGGGCAAGAAGCGCCAGATTCGTCGCATGTGCGAACTGGTCGGCTTGCACGTCATTGGCCTGAAGCGGGTGCGCATCGGGCGGATTCGTCTGGGTGATTTGCCGCTGGGGCAGTGGCGCTTCTTGCGCGCCGACGAAGCCTTCTGATTTCGGCCTGTTTTTACGGTCGACCGTAGCACCATGCAAAACGCCGGCAACTGCCGGCGTTTTGCATGGGCGTGGGCCGAAATCAGGCCGTGCCGGTTGGCGCGGCGGCGCGGACCGCCGGCATCATCATGCATTCGCCTTCGATGACCGTCTTGCCGCCGACCGTGCACACGGTGTCCAGCGTGACGCGGTTCTTGGCGACATTGACTTCCTTGACCGTGACGGTGGCCTTGACGGTGTCGCCCGGCCGGACCGGCGCCTTGAATTTCAGCGTCTGCGAGACGTAGATGCAGCCGTTGCCGGGCATCTGGTTGCCGAGGACGGCGGAAATGAAGCTGGCCGACAGCATGCCGTGGGCGATGCGGCCGCCGAACATCGTGGTCTTGGCGTATTCCTCGTCGATGTGGGCCGGATTGACGTCGGTCGACACGCCGGAGAACAGGATGATGTCGGCTTCGGTGACGGTCTTGGCCATGCTGGCGGACATGCCGGGATGCAGTTGGTCGATGTGATAGGCCATGGCGGGGTTCCTCACAGGGTTGTTGAAGTTGGGAAAAGCGAACTTTAGCATACGATAGCGTATGGTAGTGAGGGCGGTTTATTCCGTTCGCAAGGCCTCGACCGGGTCAAGGCGAGCCGCGCGACGGGCGGGCAGAACGCCGGCAGCGAGGCCGATGGCGACTGCAACGCCTTCGGCCAGCAAGACGAAGCTGAGGGGCGTATGGACCGGCAGGGCGGGCAGCGCGACGTGGATCAACTGGGCCAGGCCGATGCCGAGGAGCAGACCAAGAAAGCCGCCGAGCGCCGAGAGGGCAATGGCTTCGCCGAGAAAGAGGGCGAGAATGGTTCGCCGCGGCGCACCGAGGGCGACGAGCAGGCCGATCTCGCTGGTCCTTTCGGTGACGGCGATGGTCATGATGGTGACGATGCCGACGCCGCCGACCAGCAGCGAAATGCCGCCCAAGGCGCCGACGGCCATGGTCAGCACGTTGAGGATGTTGGAGAGCGTCTTCAGCATCTCTTCCTGGGTCACGATGGTGAAGTCCTCGTGGCCGTGGCGTTCGATCAGGTGCGCCTTCAGGCGGTCGGCAACGAGGGCCGACGGGACGCCCTCCTCGGCGGCGATGTTGATTTCATCGACGCCTTCGCGGTTGAACAGCTCCTGGCCGCGGGCCGCCGGGATGAAGGCGGTGTCGTCGAGGTCGATGCCGAGAAACTGGCCTTTCGGCGCCATGACCCCGATCACCCGGAAATGCAGGCCCCCGATGCGCAGGCGCTGGCCGAGCGGGTTGTCGCTGCCGAACAGTTCATTCTTCACTTTCGCACCGAGGACGACGAAGGCACGGGCGCTGTTTTCGTCGTCGGCGGGCAGGAATTGCCCGCTTTGTACGGGCGACCGGAAAATCAGCGGCAATTTCGCGTTGACGCCATAGATTAGCGTCCGCCGCGTCCGGCCGTTGCCTTCGACTTCGGCGTTGCCGCGCACATTGGGGGTGACGGCGACGACATGCGGCAGGCGGGCGAAGGATCGGGCATCGTCCAGCGACAGGGGGCGGGCGCTGGAAGGCAGGCCGGATGGCGAGCCGCCGGTTTTCGTCTTGCCCGGTGCGATGGTGATGACGTTGGTGCCGAACTGGGTGAATTCGCCGAGCACGAAGCGGTGGATACCTTCGCCGATCGAGGTGAGGAGGATCACCGCCGCAATGCCGACGGCGATGCCGAGCAGGGTCAGGAAGCTGCGCAAGCGCTGGGCGGTGATGGCGCGGGTGGCGAGCTGGAGCGAATCGATGACGAGCATGTCAGTAGGCGCCGGGCTGCCCCCGGGGAGGCGAAGCCCCATCGGGGGAGAGGGGGCGACAATGCGCAAAGCATGGCTTGGCGTCGCCACGGCGGGCGCCTCCTGGCTGGCCAGTCCGTCGCGATAGCGGTGTGCTTGGGGGCTGTTTCATATCAGCGTTTCATCAGCGCCTGCACCGGATCGAGCCGGGCGGCGCGGCGGGCCGGCATGACACCGAACAACAGGCCGGTGAGCAGCGCCGTGCTCAGGCCGGCGATCACCGCCCAGTCCGGCGGATAGGCCGGGAAAACCGGGAAGAACTGGCGCAGCGCAAAGGCGCCCAGCTGGCCGAGCAGGTAGCCGACCACGGCGCCGACGGCCGAGAGCATCGCCGCTTCCGCCAGGAAAGCCAGGCGGATGGTCCGCGCCGTGGCGCCGAGCGCCTTGAGCAGGCCGATTTCGCCGGTGCGCTGGGTGACGGCGACGAGCATGACGTTCATCACCAGGATGCCGGCGACGGCCAGGCTGATCGCGGCAATACCCGCAACGGCCAGGGTCAGCGCGCCGAGCAGCTTGTCGAAAGTGGCCAGCACGGCATCCTGGGTGATGACCGTGACGTCCTCCTCGCCGCGATGGCGCTGCTTGAGCGTTTCCAGGACCAGGTTCTTGGCGCCGGGAATGGCTTCGCGGTTGTTGGCTTCGATCATGATGCGGAACAGCGTGTTCGAGTTGAACAGGGCCTGGGCCAGGGAAACCGGCACGATGACCAGTTCGTCGGTACTCATGCCGAGTCCCTGCCCGGTCGGCTTGAGCACGCCGACGATGCGCAGCCGACGGTCGCCGACGCGGACCAGTTGGCCGATGGCCGGGCGGCTGCCAAACATCTCCTCGCGAATCTTGGCGCCGATCACGGCGACCGACGAGCCACGGTTCCAGTCCTCCTCGGGCAAAGCTTGCCCTTGCGCCAGCTCGAAGTTGCGGATCGGGATGAATTCGGCCGTCGAGCCGGCGACCACGACTTCGCGCAGCTTGCCGCCGTAGTTGATTTCCGAGGTGCCGACGGCGAGCGGCGCGACGCGGCGGACGCCGGGCAGCCGCTTGAGGCTTGCCGCGTCGTCGATGGTCAGGTCGCGCGGCGTGCTGGTAATGGCGTTGGCCGGATTGAAGCCGCCGGTGCCGGAGCGGCCGGGCAGCACGATGACCAGGTTGGTGCCGAGCGACGAGAACTGGCCGACGACATAGCGCCGGGCGCCGTCGCCCAGCGCGGTCAGGATGACGACGGCGGCGACGCCGATCGACATGGCGAGAACCGACAGCGTCGTCCGCATCGGATAGCCGGTCGCGGCATCGCGGGCGAAGCGCAGGGTGTCAGCGAGGCGCATGGGCGCTCTGCCCGGGATTACCGCTGTCGTGCTGCAGCCGGCCGTCTTCCATGACCAGTTGCCGGCCGGCGCGGGCGCCAAGGCCTGGATCGTGGGTCACGACGATCAGCGTCACGCCGGATTTGTTGAGGGCTTCGAGCAGGTGCACCACTTCGTCGCCGGTGTGGCGGTCGAGATTGCCGGTCGGCTCGTCGGCGAGGATCAGCGCCGGCTGCATGATCGTGGCGCGGGCAATGGCAACGCGCTGGCGCTGGCCGCCGGAAAGTTCGTCAGGCTTGTGGCCGGCGCGGTTTTCCAGGCCGAAGTCCTTGAGCGCCTGCGCCACCCGCCGCTTGCGCTCGGCCGGCGCAATGCCGGCCAGCATCATCGGCAGCGCGACGTTTTCGGCGGCCGTCAGTCGCGGTACCAGGTGGAAGCTCTGGAAGACGAAGCCGATCCGCGTGCTGCGCACGGTGGCCTGCTCATCCGGCGACAGCGTCGTCACGTCGCGGCCTTCCAGCCGGTAGGTGCCGGCGTTGGGGCGGTCGAGCAGGCCGAGCAGGTTGAGCAGCGTCGATTTGCCGGAGCCGGAAGGTCCCATCACGGCCACGTATTCGCCGGCGGCTATCTGCAGATTCAGCCCGGTCAGCGCGTTGACCGTAGTGTCGCCGAGCAGGAAGCGACGTTCGATACCGGAAAGTTCGAGCAGCGCCATGCGCCTACTTCGCCTTGCTCTTGTCGTCCGGGGTGACCCTGATGCCGGCCTTGACACCTTCCTTGTCGAGCGAAGTGACGATGCGCTCGCCGGCGCGCAGTCCTTCCAGCACTTCCGTGTATTCCCAGTTGGCCAGACCGGCCTTGATCGGGCGTTCCTCCAGTTGGCCGCTATCGGCGTTGAAGACCAGCACCTTGCTGCCTTCCTGAATGGCGGCGGTCGGGATGCGCAGAACGTTGTCGCGGCCGGCGAGGATGATCTCGACATCGGCGCTGTAGCCGACCAGCAGCTGGCCGGCGGCCTCCGGCTGGTCGAAATCGACTTCGATGTCCACGGTCCGCGCCTGCTTTTCGACGGCCGAAACGTAGGGCGCGACGCGCCGGACCTTGCCGGGCAGCACCTTGCCGGGCAGGGCGTCGAGGGTGATCCGGACCGGCTGTCCGATGCGGATTTTCGGCGCATCGACCTCGTCCATCGGTGCCTTGACGTAGAGGCAGGAATCGTCGATCAGGTCGATGGCCGGCGGCGTCGGCACACCGGGAGGCGAGGGGGTCGAATATTCACCGAGTTCGCCGACGATCTTGGCGACCGTGCCGTTGAAGGGGGCGTAAAGGGCGACGCGGCCCTGCTCGACGCGGGTGGTTTTCAGCTTGGCTTCGGCCTGGGCAATATCGGCCTTGGCCGTGTTGCAACTGGCGCGCCGGACGTCGGCGTCGGTGCGGGCGGCTTCTTCCCGACTCGCCGAGACGAAGCCTTTGGCGCGCAGTTCGGATTGCCGTTTTGCCTCATTTTCGGCGTTGACCGCAGCAATGCAGGCTTCCTCGCTGCGCTTGGCGCTCAGTGTGATCTGCGCCTGGGCCAGCTCGCTCTGCGCCTGCTGGTCATCGTTCCACAGCTTGAGCAGCAGCTGGCCCTTCTTGACCCGGTCGCCTTCCTTGACGCCGAGGTATTCAATGCGCCCGCCGATAATGGTCGACAGCTTGGTGCGCTGGCAGGCCTCGATGGTGCCGGCACGGGTGTTGGCCAATGTCGCCTCGACCTTGCCGGCGACGACTTCCCTGAGGGCGACCGGAATCGGCTTGGGGCGTGTAAACCAGAACAGACCGAGGCCGAGAAGGGCGATGACCGTAATGATGACGGCGATGCGACGCATGGTGTTTCCTATCGAAAACCGGGCAGCCAGCCAGACTGCGCGTAGCCCCAGACGGGGTCGAGCGTACCCTGGTAGAGGGCTTCGATAACCGGAGGTTCCTGCCAGGGTTCGTTCATGAAGGTCAGCCCGATTTCTTCGACGGTACGCCCGGACCAGTAGTGTTCGGCCACTTCGTCGAGCGCGGCGAGCGAAAGGCTGTGCGGCAGGCGCAGGTAGTCGAGCCAGCTCGCGTCGTGGAAGGAGCAGATGTAGGCGCCCCGGGTCTTGGCGCAGACCAGGTTCTTGCCAAAGACGCGCTGCGGGTGCTTGGCGCGGAAAGTCATCGCGTCGGTGCGCGTCGCAAATTGCAGCATGGCATGCAGGCGGCTGGGGAAATGGTTGTAGCGGCGCTGCCGGAAATATTCCAGATGGTATTCGGCAAAGTAATTCTGCACTGACAATAACTGGTCGCCGGGCATCGGAGCACCTCCCTCGGGGGCTGCCAGCGTGGCGCCGAACGGGCTGCCCTTCAGGATGTCCCAGCCCGGCAGCTCGGAACCCGGTTCCAGCCAGCAGAAGAGCTCCAGTGTCGCGGTGTCCTTGATCAGATTGTCCATGGACCTAAGGGGAGGGGCGGATACGGCTATTCTGAACGATCAGCCGCTTTTGTCCAATTGACTACCGAATTTGATCGATTCGGACTGCCTCGGATATGCGAGATGGCATATCATTCGAACAACATAAATTTTCAACGGGGGAAGAAGCGCTGGTGTTGATTGCACTTGCCTGCGCGGGTGGTTGGCGAGGCAAATTTGCATAACCCATGGCGCGGCGGCGGAATGAATCTGCGGAAGGCCTTTTTAAGCGTATTGCTGGCGCTCGCCGGGATGCTGGTGGTCATCGGCGGCGCGACCTTTGGCGCCCTGTCGGCCTATAACGCGGCCAATGCGGTAGCTGTCCATCGCCAGGCATCCTTGTCGCTGATCAATGAAGTGCGCCATGAGGGAGAACTCCTGAGTCGTCTGGTCGGCTCCTACGTCGGCACCGCCAATCCGCGCTTCCTGATTTATTACTACGACATCCTGGCCATACGCGAAGGCAGCAAGCGGGCGCCGGATGCCGTGCCGGCCAGCTACTGGGAGCAGGTCATCGGCGGGCTGCGTGCCTATGCGCCACTGCCTGCCGGGCCCGGGCTGGCGCTTTCCGAGCGGACCAGCCGGCTTGGTTTTGAGCCCCGGGAGCAGGCCATCCTCAAGCGCATCTACCTGATTGGCGAGCAGATGAAGGAGATCGAGCAGATTGCCTTTGCCGCCACGCAGGGCCTGTATGACCCGGAAACACGCGAGTTTGTCTCGGAAGCCGTGCCGCAGCGTGAATTCGCCAATGAACTGTTGCATCAGCCGCCTTACCTCAAACTGCGCGCCGATCTGGCAGTGGCGGTCGATGAATTGTCCAGCCAGGTCGATAGACGCACACAGGAATATCTGTTGGCTGCCGGGCGGTCGCTAAGAATCTGGATTCTCGCCTCCATGCTCCTGTCGCTCGCTGCCGGCGTCGTGCTGGTGTTCAGCTTTTACTACCTCAAGCGCTACCTGTTTGCGCCCTTGTCGGCGCTGCACCGCACGGCACAGGCCCTGGCCGAGAAATCGTTCAGCCAGCGTGTCGGCAATCTGCGCGGCGTCGAGGAGGTGCAATTGCTGGCCACCACCATCGACAGCATGGCAGCCGCTATCGAGGCGGATCTCGAGCAGCGCGAGCTGGTCCAGCGGGCGCTGCGCCAGGCACGTGCCAAAGCTGAAGTAGCCGCCGAGGCGAAGTCGATCTTCCTCGCCAACATGAGCCACGAAATCCGTACCCCGATGAATGCCATTCTCGGGATGGCCTATCTCGCCCTGAAATCTGGCCTCTCGCCCCGGCAGCATGGCTATGTCTCGAAAATCCACGAAGCGGCACGTTCGCTGCTGGGCATCCTCAACGACGTTCTCGATTTTTCCAAGATCGAGGCGGGCAAGGTAGCGCTTGAAAACATACCTTTCGATCTCGAATCGGTGATCCAGAACGCCCTGTTCATGGTCCAGCAAAAGGCGGAAGGACAGCGACTGGAGCTGATTCTCGACTATCAACCGAAGCCGGTTCTCCGCCATTTGATCGGCGATCCCCTGCGCCTGGGGCAGATCCTGATCAACCTCTTGTCCAACGCAGTAAAGTTTACCGATGCCGGCCATGTCCGCCTGGTTGTCCGGGAGCAGGACAACGACGGCGAGATGATTACGATCACCTGCCATGTCGAGGATACCGGTATCGGCATGACCCCCGAGCAGGTTAGTCGCATGTTCCAGGAATTCTCCCAGGCCGATGAATCGACGACCCGAAAGTATGGTGGCACCGGACTCGGTCTGGCGATTTCGAAGCGCCTCGTCGGCGCCATGGGGGGGGAACTGGAAGTTGAGAGCAGGCCGGGGCAGGGCAGCAATTTCGGCTTTTCCGTACGGCTGGCGGTGGCGCCTGAGCTCCCCGATGTCCGGAACGGCGCTGAACTGTGTTGCATGCGGGCGCTGGTGGTCGATGACTACCCGCCGGCGCGCGAAAGCATGGCCGACATGCTGCTGATGCTGGGGTGCCGCGAAGTCGATCAGTCGCCCGGCGGCCGGGATGCCGTTGCCCGCCTGACTGCCGCGGGCAAGGGGCAGGGCTACGATTTGCTCATTCTCGACTGGTTGATGCCGGACCTGTCCGGTGCCGAAGTCCTGGCGACATTGCAGAGGGCGGGTGTGCCGTTGCCGGCCAAGACGATCGTGGTTTCTGCTGCCGATGCCACCCTGCTGCGGCAGGAGGTAAACCAGCCCGGAATCTCCGAAGTGATTCAGAAACCCCTGCTGCCGAATACCCTGCGCCGCATCGTTGGCGGCGTCGAGGGGCTGAGCATGGCGATGTCGGACGGCGCCGCGCCGCGACCCGATTGCCTGCTGGGGATGCCGATCCTGCTGGTTGAGGATAATGAGGTCAATCAACAGGTGGCTGGCGAAATCCTCCGCGGCTGGGGGGCATGCGTGGATATTGCGGAGAATGGCCAGAAAGCGCTGGATCTCCTTGCCGCACATCCCCCCGAGCACTATGCGGTCGTCTTGATGGATCTTGAGATGCCGGTCATGGATGGACGCGAGGCAACGCAGCGGTTACGCAGCGAGCCTCGTTTCGAGAAACTGCCGGTGATTGCGATGACGGCGCATGTCGCCGGGCACGGCATGAAGGATTACATGGCCCGGGGCGTGAATGCCTATGTCGCCAAGCCTTTCGAGCCTGACGAATTGCTGGCCATGCTGCAGCCTTACTGGAAGCCGCAACCGAGGCTTGCGCCGCCGCCGGCCGAGGTGCTCCGGCCGGCGGTGTCGGAGTCGTCGCTTCAGCTCGCGCTGGCGGCGCTGCCCGGAGTCGATGTATCGGTCCTGTTGCGCCGTTTTCGCGGGCGTTTGCCCTTCCTGGTCAGCACCATGCAGCGTTTCGCCAGCGATTGCCAGGGGTGGTCCGGCCGGCTGCATAAGGCGCTCGACGATGGCGATCTGGCAGCGGCCGAGCGACAGGTGCACACCCTCAAGGGGTTGGCGGGTACTTTTGCCATGACATATTTGCAAGTGGCCCTGCTCGAACTTGAAAAGGCGATCAAGGGAGGCAATGCCCAGCCGCGTGAGCAAATCGCCGAAGTCGAGGCGCTTTTGCAACCGCTGCTGATTGCGCTGGTACAAATGTCGAGCGGGGGAGATGGAGCCTTGACGATCGAGGATGCAGATTCGCCGATTGCCGAAATTCTGGCCGTCTTGCGACGGCAGTTGAGCGAAGGCGATGGCGAGGCCGAGGAACTCTGGCGAATCAACAAAAGGCGCCTGGCTCAAATATTCTCGCCACGGCAGATCGCCGCGATCGATCATGCTCTGGGCAATTGGAATCTCGATGGGGCGCTGGCGATTCTCAACGGCACGGTGCAATACGGGGGAGGGCAATGATGACCGACGCCAGGGCATGCATATTGGTCATTGACGATACCCCGGCCAATCTCAGCCTGCTCAACCAGTTGCTGCGCGAGCACTACCGGGTCAAGCTGGCCAATGGCCCGGCCCGAGGGCTGGAACTGGCTGCCCATTCGCCGCCCGACCTGATCCTCCTCGATATCATGATGCCGGAAATGGATGGCTACGAGGTCTGCCGGCGACTGAAGGCGAATCCACCAACCGCTGGCGTCCCGATTATTTTCCTGACCGCCAAGGTTGGATCGGACGATGAAGAGTTGGGTCTGGCCATGGGCGCCGTTGATTTCATTCACAAGCCCATCGCACCGTCGGTCGTCCTGGCGCGAGTGCGGACGCATCTGCAAATCCAGACCTGGCAGACTTTTCTGGAGGACAAGAGCGCCTGGCTGGAGAGCGAAGTGGCGCGCCGGGTCAACGAGGTGCTGCACCTGCAGGAGGCGTCAATTCGGGTGATGGTTTCGCTGGCCGAGTTCCGTGATGAATGCACGGGCAATCATATTCGTCGCACCCAGAGCTACGTCCGGATGCTGGCTGAATATCTGGGCCGGCAGGCGCGCGATTGCCAGCACCTGACCGACGAGGATATCGACCAGATCGCCAAGGCGTCTCCGCTCCACGATATCGGCAAGATCGCCATCCCCGACCATATCCTGCTCAAGCCGGGCAAGCATACGCTCGAGGAGTTCGAAATCATGAAGACACACAGTATCAAGGGGGAGGGGATTCTGCTACGCTCCCGGCGCGAGTTGGGCGAGGATAATATGATGTTGCGTTACGCCGGCCAGATTGCCCGCAGTCACCATGAACGTTGGGACGGTGCCGGTTACCCGGATGGACTGGCCGGCGAGGCCATTCCGCTGGCGGCCAGAGTGATGGCCGTTGCCGACGTCTACGATGCCTTGCGTTCTCGGCGCCCTTACAAGCCAGCCTTTAGCCATGACGAGGCGGTCGCCGTTATCCGTGCTGGCAGCGGCAAGCATTTCGACCCCCTGTTGATCGAAGCTTTTGTCGCACAGGAAGGCGCATTTGCTGAAATTGCCGTTAAACTGGCCGATGAATAACATGCTCATGTCCCAAAAGATGCTGCCGATATGAAAAAAAGACTGATGCGTGCTGGCCTGCTGTCCGTACTGGCGACAGCGGCCTTGCCGGCGCAGGCGGTTGACTTTACGTGGTCCGGATTCGGAACCCTGGGCTATGCCCAGTCCGACAAATCATACAAATACCAGCGCTTTATCAACCAGGGCGGGACCCTGGAGCGTGACAGCGTTTTGGGTGCCCAGCTCGATGCCCGGCTTTCCCAGGCATGGAGTGCGACAGTTCAGGCCAAGGTGGCGTCGTCGGATCATTCCGATTCCGGATGGCAGGCTTCGCTGGCCTGGGCTTTTGTCTCCTGGCGACCGAGCGACGACTGGCTGATCCGCGCCGGCAAGATTCGCCTGCCGCTGATGCTGAATACCGAAAACAACGATGTCGGCGCGACCTTCGACTTTGCCCGCCTGCCGCAGGAGGTCTATTCAATTTCCCCGATGACCGACATTGTCGGCGTTGGCGTCAGCAAAACCTGGGTGGGCGACGACCTGGACTGGAACCTTGAAGCCTATACCGGGAGGGTCGAGTCGTACTGGCGATTTTACGGGCGAGAACGGACAGTCGACCAGAATTCGCCCGGCAGTTGGTTTCTGCCCATCAATTTCCGCAGCAGCGGCCTGGTGATGACGGCGCGCAGCCTCGATAACACTTTCCGGATCGGCTTCCATGAAGTCGAAGCGTCGCGCGACGGCGCCAAGATCGGGGCGCCGATCATCGGGATACCCCTGGGGGGCGGGCAGGTCGCCTACAGCCTCGGGGCCGGCGGCCGGGACAGGATCTTCGTCCCGGTCTTCACGCTTGGCGCCAGCGTGCGTCTGCCGGACGATTTCAGGCTGACCGGGGAATATGCCCGAATCAGCGTCGACCACAGCATCAGCGAAGGCCTGAGCCGCTGGGGGGCTTATCTGGCGCTGTCGAAACGCATCGGCGCGTGGACCCCCTACGTCTATTACGCGAAGATGAAATCGACCGACTCGGCGCTCGCCTTGTACCGGAAATTCAATGACAACCAGGTGCCGGCGCCGTACGTTCCCTCCCAGAAGCTCATGGCTGATCTCGTGGTGCCTTTTGATCAAGCGACGCTGGCTCTTGGCACCTCGTTCCGACTGACCCCCAGCAGCCTGGTCAAGGGCGAATGGTCGCAGGTGCGGACCGGCGATGTTTCCAGCTTCATCGATGCGCCTTCCGGCAGCGACAGCGGGCACCGGCGCGTCAACATCTTCTCGCTTTCCTACAGTTTCAGCTTTTGAGCATCCGGGCCATGATCTTCCGATGGCTTCTCCTGGCGCTGCTCGTGATGAGCGGAGCGCTCTGGGCCGCCGGGGAAGAGATCGTGATCATCGCTCATCCGGGCTTGCCGAAAACCGATCGGGTGACCCTGCAACGTCTATACACCGGACGTATCGTGTCGATCGGCCAGCAGGCGGTGACGCCGGTGAACCTGCCGGCCGGCAATCCGCTGCGCGACAAATTCCTGCAATCGATCATGGAGCAGAACGAGGAACAGTACACCGGTTACTGGCTGGTCCGCCGCTATGTCGGCAAGGGATCGCCGCCGGTGGAGTTGGGCGACGTGGATGAGGTCGCGAAATATGTCCAGATGACCCCTGGTGCCGTCGGCTACGTACCGGCCTCAAAAGTCCCCATGGGTGCCAATGTGATTTTCAGGCGCTAACCACTGGCTTTTTCTGCTGGGAGTGCTAAGCTGAAGTTGTGTCGGATTTGCAGCAAGTCAGACATGAAGTGGCAGTACCCGCTGCGCTGCTGGGGATTCTATGGCAGTTGTCACAGGAAGTATTTCTTGAGATTACCGTGTAGTAACCCGTAACGGCGAGTAGCCGAATACCTTGGCCGAGTGTGCCAAGGTTGCAGTAACCGAAGCCCATGCCTGAAAAACATGGGCTTCACGTTTTCTGGAACAGCAAATGCAGATACAACGTCACGGTACGACCCGCCGCTATTCCGACAGTGTCGTCCATGACGGCACCGTCTACCTCGTCGAAGTGCCGTCCAACCTCGACGGCGATATCGCGGCCCAGACTGCCAACCTGCTGGCCGGCGTGGATCGGCTGCTGGCTCAGGCCGGCAGCGATCGCTCCCGCCTGCTGATGGTCACCATCTACCTGGCCGACATGGCCGACTACGATGCGATGAACGCAGTCTGGGATGCCTGGGTACCCGAGGGGCAGGCGCCGACGCGGGCCTGCGTGCAGGCGCGGCTGGCCAATCCGGGATTTCGCGTCGAAATGGCGTTGACCGCGGCGCTCGCTCAGGGCTGAACGTCGGCCGAACAGTCGCAGCCCTGGCCGGCCGCGATCCAGCGGGCAAAGAGCCGGCTGGCCAGTTTCTCGCCGCTGGCCGGCAGCCAGCCCAGATAGCGCTGCGGATGCTCCAGCAGGCCGCACAGATAGCGCTCCCGTTCGGGCGACCATTCCAGGGCAGGACAGGGACCGCCGCGCTGCAGGAAACGCAGACGGGCCGCCGGACAGGTTTCCAGCACGCAGCAGACACCGCAGCCGTTGCAGGGCTGGCCTTCGGCGGGCTTGGCGGGGGCGGCACTGCGGAGGTGGATGACTTGATTGTTCACGTTGCGTAATGAACCACGTCCGGCTAAATTGATCAAACCCCCGTCTTATTGCGAAGGAGTTCTCCGATGAAGAAACTGGTTTCCGCCCTGCTGGCTGCCGTTTTTGCCCTGACCAGCGTTGCCGCGCTGGCTTGCGGCGACAAGGCGAAAGACGAAAAGCAGATGAGTACGCCGGCCAAGCCCAAGGTTTAAGCGCCGAGGCCCCGATGAAGGCAGCTGCGGCTGCCTTTTTGCGTTTACGGCCGGGTCAGGAATAGTTCGGGATCGACCGGCGTGTTGTTGAGGATGACTGCCCAGTGCAGATGGGGGCCGGTCGCCCGGCCGGTGGCGCCGGCGGCGCCGAGGGTTTCGCCTTTTCTGACCGTTTGTCCGGGGCGCACGTCGAGGCGCGACAGGTGCATGTAGGCGGTGATCAGGCCCTGGCCGTGGTCGACGAAAACGGTATTGCCGTTGAAGAAATAGTTGCCGGTGTTGGCGACGACTCCATCGGCCGGCGCCTTGACCGGCGTGCCGCTGCCGACCGCGACGTCGAGTCCGGCGTGAGGGTTGCGTGGCTGGCCGTTGAAAATGCGGCGCAGGCCGAAGCGCGACGACAGCGGACCGCCAGCCGGCAGGGCGAAGGTACTGTCCGGCGCGGGGGCGCTGAAGCGGCGCTTGATGGCGTCGGTGGTTTCTTTTTCCCGCTCGATGCGGGCGAGGTCTTCCGGGCTGGGCTCAACCTTGCGCTGATCCTTGATGGTCAGGCGTTGTTCCGGGTAATTCTTGATGCGCACCGCGATTTGGCGCAAGGCTACGCTCGACCCGGAAAAAACGGCAATTTCGAGATCGCCGGGCAGGGTGTCGAGCGGGATGCCGAGCAGCGCGAACCAGCGCCCGTGGTCACGAACGACGGCAAGGGGTTGCTCGCCCCAGCGCGCAGTCGGCGCCGGCTGGCCGGCCGGGCCGAGGTCGATGACGGCGACGCCGCCGGGGACCGGCGAATGTCTGGGCAGGGCGAAAGCAGCGACAGCGTGGCTGAGCAGCAGGGCGCAGGCGAAGTGGGGGAGTTTCATGGTGCGGATAGCCCGGCCCACCACAAGCGCAGGCGCAGGCCGATTTCACTGGTGTAGCCGACCGAGACGGCGCGAATGTTGCCGGCCGGGTCGACGATGATGAAGGCAGGAACAGCGTGGGTGCCGTATTGCTGGAAGATTTTGGCCTCGGGGTCGGCCAGTGTCGCCCAGGCGTAGGCGCGCTGGCGCAGGATGCTGGCAACCTGTTCGGCGGGACCGGACTGCATGGCGATGGTGATGACCGGCCAGTCGGCGTCAATGCGGCTGACGGTGCTGGCGGTGAGCTTGCAGATGCCGCACCATTCAGCCCAGAAATAGATCAGCCCGGCCTGGCCGGGGTGCTCGGCGCGCCAGGCCGCCAGATCGAAAGTCCGGCCGTCGACCAGTTGCCCGGCAAATTGCGGCGCCGGGCCGTGCGCCACGTTGCGTGTCTGCCAGGCCTGGACGGCGATCAGCAGCACGGCGAAGATCAGTGCTTCGCGTGCCCAGCGGCGCCAGCGTGGCGCCCTTCCGGCCGGGGACGGGGTGTCGGTCAACGGTGGCGGCCGACTTACAGGCGGTCGGCCTTGAAGGTATTGCACTGGTTCATGTCGCCGCTTTCGAAGCCGCGCCTGAACCAGCGGACGCGCTGTTCGGAGCTGCCATGCGTGAAGCTTTCCGGCACGATGCGGCCCTGCGCCTGCTGCTGCAGGCGGTCGTCGCCGATGGCCGTGGCGGCGGTCAGCGCCGCTTCGAGGTCGCCCGGTTCGAGGACGTGCTTCATGGTGTCGGTGCGCTTGCCCCAGACGCCGGCCAGGCAGTCGGCCTGCAGCTCCATGCGCACCGACAGGGCGTTGCTCTCGACCTTGCCGGCGCGCTGACGGGCCTGCTGGACCTTGTCGGCGATGCCGAGCAGGTTCTGCACATGGTGGCCGACCTCGTGGGCGACAACATACGCCTGGGCGAACTCGCCGGGGGCGTGAAAACGCTCCTTCAGCTCGCGGTAGAAGGCGAGGTCGATGTAAACCTTGTGGTCGCCCG
>CAMLHL010000048.1 GCA_946479855.1 uncultured Pseudomonadota bacterium | reverse complement strand
TGCACCGCAATTTCCAGGGCTATTCGACCTATGCCGACTGCGACATGCTGTCCTTCGGTATTTCGTCGATCAGCAAGGTCGGTCCAACCTACTACCAGAACGTCAAGACTGCCGACGAGTACTACGATCGCCTTGATACCGGTTCCCTGCCCGTGTTCCGCGGCATTGAGCTGACTGCCGACGATATCCTGCGCCGTTCGATCATCCAGGCCCTGATGTGCCATTTCGAGCTTTCTATCGAAAGCATCGAAAGCGCTCACCTGATCGACTTCCACAAATACTTTGCGGCCGAACTCGAGGATATGAAGGAAATGGAGCGGGCTGGCCTGCTCAAGATCGAACGTGAATGGATCACGGTTCTGCCGCCGGGGCGTTTGCTGGTACGTGTCATTTCCATGGTCTTCGACCGTTACCTGCGGGCCGGTCGCCAGCGGGCGAGCTACTCCAAGGTAATCTGATCGGCGTGTCCAGGGCGGGGCGGGCAGGGTAAACTGCCCGCTTTGGTATTCCTGGTCCTGTGCGATGCCCGACTCCGGTTTTCTCGCCCTGTTTCTCGTTGGTCTGCTTGGCGGCACGCACTGTGTCGGCATGTGCGGCGGCATCGTCGGCGCCTTGTCGATGGGCGGGCCGGCCCGCTGGTCAATGCATCTGGCCTACAACGGCGGACGCATTCTTTCCTATGCGGCGGCCGGCGCCATTGCCGGTGCGTTGGGAGCGGCCAGCATGGGGCTGGAAGGACAGGTTCCCGCCCGTCTGATTCTCTATTTTCTTGCCAATCTGATGCTGGTCGCGCTGGGCCTCTATCTGCTTGGTGTGACCAGGGCGCTGGCCTTTACCGAACGGGCCGGGCAATCCCTGTGGCGGCGCCTGCAGCCGCTGACCCGGCGCTTCCTGCCGGCGCGCAGCATCGGCCAGGCCTTTCCGCTGGGTTTGCTGTGGGGCTGGCTGCCATGCGGCCTGGTCTATAGCGCTCTGGCCAGCGCGCTGACGGCGGCCTCGGCCGGGCGTGGCGCCCTGATGATGCTGGCTTTCGGGCTCGGTACCCTGCCTAATCTTCTGCTCGCCGGCATGGTGCTGGCCCGGCTCAACGAGTTCGTGCGTCGCCCGCTGGTACGTACCCTCTCCGGCCTGATGGTGCTAGGCTTCGGAATATATGGATTCGTCGGCCTGCTGCGTCTGTCTGCCTCGCTTTAGGAAGGGATTTTCACCATGAAAATATTGCTGCCGATTGATGGTTCGGCCTGCGCTCTGCGTGCTGTCGACCACCTGATCGCCCATGCGGCGTGGTTTCGCGAGGTGCCGGATATTCACCTGGTGCACGTTCATCCGCCGATACCGATCGGCCGGATACAGGCGCATGTCGGCAAGGAGACGCTGCATGGCTATTATCTGGAAGAGGGGCAGGCCTTGCTTCTCGAAGCCCGGAAGAAACTCGACGCGGCTGGATGTTCGTATACGACACACCTCCATGTCGGCCAGCCGGCCGAGGTGATTGCCAACATGGCCCGTGAACTCGGCTGCGACCTGATCATCATGGGGACCCACGGGCGCGGGGCGATAGCCGGCATGGTCATGGGCTCGGTGGCGACCCGCGTATTGCATCTTGCCCCCTGTCCGGTGCTGCTGGTCAAATGACCGGGGCGGATAATAGCCGGGTGGTTGAATTCGCTATTGGCGGCATGACCTGTGCGGCCTGTTCTGCGCGCCTGGAAAAGGTATTGAATCGCCAGCCTGGCATCCAGGCCAACGTCAATCTGGCCTCGGAGCGTGCCCGGGTAAGACTCTCGGCGGCGGCCGACGAAGCGGCGGTGCTGGCCGCCGTCGCCAAGGCCGGCTTTACGGCAGCGGTCGTCGATAGCCTGACGCGCGAACGTGAAAAGGCTGAGAAGTTGCGCGTTTACCGGCATGAGATCCGGCGCTTCTGGATTTCAGTCGTGCTGACGCTGCCGCTGGTTGGCCAGATGCTGTTCATGTTTGGCGGCCATGGTCATCAGAACGAGCTCCCGCGTTGGCTGCAACTGGCCCTGGCGACGCCGGTGCAGTTCTGGATCGGCTGGCGTTTCTACGACGGCGCCTACAAGACGCTGCGTGGCGGTGGCGCCAACATGGATGTGCTGGTCGCCCTCGGAACCTCCATGGCCTGGGGTTTCTCGATGGTGGTGACAGTGTTCGGGCTGAGCCAGCACGTGTATTTCGAGGCCGGGGCGGCAGTCATTACGCTGGTCCTGCTTGGCAAACTGCTGGAAGCGCGGGCCAAGGCGCGGACCTCGGAGGCTATCGAATCGCTGATCCGTCTGCAGCCCAAGACGGCGCGGGTCGAGCGCGACGGGCAGTGGATCGAAATGCCGGTTGAGGCCCTGATGCCGGGCGATGTTTTTCTCGTCCGCCCCGGGGAGAGCTTGCCAGTCGACGGTGAGGTGATCGATGGCGAATCGAAGGTTAACGAGGCGATGCTGACTGGCGAGAGCATGCCGGTGGGCAAGGGCACCGGCGACAAGGTTTTCGCGGCGACGGCCAACGGCCAGGGAGTGCTGCGTTGCCGGGCGACGGGGGTCGGCGAGCATACGCTGCTGGCCGGCATCATTCGTCTGGTCGGCGAGGCGCAGGGCTCGAAGGCGCCGGTACAACGGCTGGCCGACCAGATTTCGGCCATCTTCGTGCCGACGGTGTGCACTATTGCTCTCTTTACCCTGGCTGGCTGGTGGTGGTATTCCGGCCAATTTGCCGAAGCGCTGGTCAATGCCGTGGCGGTGCTGGTCATCGCCTGTCCGTGTGCACTCGGCCTGGCGACGCCGACGGCGATCATGGTGGGTACCGGGCAGGGAGCAAGGGCGGGCATTCTGGTCAAGAATGCCGAAGCCTTGGAGCGGGCCGAGAAGATTGCGGTACTGGCACTCGACAAGACCGGGACACTGACCTGCGGCCTGCCACAGGTGACCGATATCGTGCCGCGCGGTCTGGCGGCCGACGAAGCGCTCCGTCTGGCTGCGGCGCTGGAACAGAATTCCGAGCATCCGCTGGCACGGGCCATCATCGCGGCAAGTGCCGATTCCCGGGGGAGTGCCACGGTCGACCGCGCAAAAGTGGCAAATTTCAAAGCGACTCCCGGGATGGGGGTCGAAGGCGAAATCAATGGCCGCAGGTTGCGCCTGGGGGCGCCGGGCTGGATGGGCCTGGCGGGTGATCCCGCCGTGGCTGCCCTGCAAGGGGCCGGCAAGACGGTGGTGGTGCTCGGCGAAGAGGGGGTGGCGCTGGCCTTGTTTGCCATAGCCGATGCCCTGCGCCCGAGTTCGAAGGCGGCGGTCCGGCGTTTACGCGAACGCGGCATCCGGGTCGTCATGCTGACCGGCGACAACGCCGCTACCGCCGCGGCCATTGCGGCCGAGGCCGGGATCGAGGAATTCCGGGCCGGCATCCTGCCCGGCGAAAAAGCGGCGGCAGTCAGCGAATTGAAAGCGGGGGGCGCCTTGGTCGCCATGGTCGGCGACGGTATCAATGACGCGCCGGCACTGGCGGCGGCAGATGTCAGTTTCGCCATCGGAGCGGGTTCGGATGCGGCGATCGAGGCGGCGGATTTGACCCTGATTCGCAGCGACTTGTCGGGCGTAGGCGACGCAATCGCCCTGTCGGCGGCCACCTTGGGGAAAATCCGGCAAAATCTTTTCTTTGCTTTCATCTACAATGTCCTGGGGATTCCGCTGGCGGCCATGGGGTGGCTCAACCCCGTCGTGGCGGGGGCTGCCATGGCGCTGAGTTCGGTGTCGGTCGTTTCGAACTCCCTTCTGCTGAAGCGCTGGCGGCCAGGCAGGGAGTAAAAAAGCGGTAATGAACAAGGGATTTTGATGGCCGCAGGGGTCAGGGAAAGAATTGTCGAGCAAAAGCATGCCGATGGCGATGGCGCCCGCTCGGGTGCGGCCGGCCGTTTGCCGGCGATGAGCGAGCAGGAGGCCATGTTCCGGAACACCATGGAGGCGGCCCAGGTCGGTATCTTCATGCTCCAGGATCAGCGCTTCAAATACGTCAATCCGTATTTTCTGCGGCTGTTCGGTTATGCCGAGAGCGAATTGGTCGACCTGATGGGGCCGCTCGATCTGGTCGCCCCGGAACAGCATGACTTCGTGGTCGAGCAGATGCAGCTGCGTTCCGCCGGGATCGGTGGTCATAGTTACGAGCTGACCGCCATCCGCAAGGATGGCTCGACCTTTCCGATCATGATTCTGGGAACGCCCGCCGTTCTCGGGGGACGCCCGGCTTCGGTCGGAACGATCCTCGACATGTCGGCCCAGAAGCTGGCCGAACAGCGGATCCGCGAACTGGCCGATTACGACGTGCTGACCGGTTTGCCCAATCGCCGCCTGCTGCGCGAGCGCTTCGACCTCTTGCTGGCCGCTGCCAAGCGGGAAAAATCGGAGATCGCCGTCATCTTTCTCGATCTCGATCACTTCAAGCGAGTCAACGATTCGCTCGGCCACAGCGTCGGCGACGAGTTGCTGTGCGAGGTGGCGCGCCGGCTCGACGGCGTGGTAAGGCGTATCGACACGCTGGCCCGTCTGGGGGGCGACGAATTCATTTTTGCCATGCCGGGATTCCACACGGCGGCGGCGGCCGAAGTGGCGCGGCGGCTGGTCGAGGTATTCGCCCGGCCGTTCGAGGTCGCCGGGCATGAACTGACCGTGACGCCTTCTCTCGGTATCAGTGTCTATCCGCACGACGGGCTGGATCTGGAAACCCTGTTGCGCAACGCCGATACCGCGATGTACCAGGCCAAGGATATTGGCCGCAATGCCTTCCAGTTCTATTCCAGTGAAATGAATACGACGACGCTGGATCGCCTGCTGATGGAGAGCAACCTGCGCCGGGCGCTGGCCCAGAATGAATTCGTCCTCCATTACCAGCCGCTGGTGAACCTGGAAAGCGGCCTGATCATCGGCGTCGAGGCGCTGATTCGCTGGCTGCACCCGGAGCTCGGCCTGATCATGCCGGAACGCTTCATCCATGTCGCGGAGGAAACCGGGCTGATCAACCCGATCGGCGACTGGGTGCTCTGCGAAGCCTGTCGGCAGGCGCAAGCCTGGTGCGATGCCGGCTTGCCGCCGGTCGTCATGGCCGTCAATGTGGCACCGGTCCAGTTCCGTCAGGCCGGTTTCGTCGAAGTGGTGGCCGGGGCGCTCGCGACCTCCGGCCTCGAAGCCGGCCGGCTGGAACTTGAACTGACCGAGCGCACCGTGATGCACGATGCCGATATCAACTTGGGAACGCTGTCGGCGCTGCATCGCATGGGGGTCGAACTGTCGCTCGACGACTTCGGCACCGGCTATTCATCCCTGGCCTATCTGAAGCGCTTCCCGGTCGGTAAACTGAAGATCGACCGTTCCTTCGTCAATGATCTCGAAACCGATCCCGATGACTGGACCATTGCTTCGACCATCGTCAGCATGGGGCGCAGCCTGCGCATGACCGTGCTGGCGGAAGGCATCGAAACGGCCGAACAACTGGCCTTGTTGCGTAAAATGGGGTGCGACATGGCGCAGGGCTACCATTTTAGCCGCCCGACTTCGGCGGCCGGGATGGCGGAAATGTTGCGCGATCAACCCTTCATGAACAGGTAGGACGATGGAAAATACCGTGATCAAGGTGGGCGGCATGAGCTGCCAAGGCTGTGTGAAGAACATCAGCGACGTGCTCGGCGCCCTGGCCGGCGTAGCCAGCGCCGAGGTCTTGCTGGAGGCTGGCGAGGCGAAAGTCGTCTTCGATCCCCAAGTGGTGGCGCGCGAGGCGCTGGTCAGTGCCATTGAGGACGCCGGTTTTGATGCCGAATAAGAAACGTTAACAACAATGCCCTGCCGTCGTTGCGACGCCTTGCCGTTCCCGCGTAGCGGCTTGGTCGGCGTACACGGTCAGGGGGGCGGCGCTGAATTTGTTCGGCGCTTCCACGTTTATTGCTGAGAGAGTCCCCGTGCCGGAAGAAAAAGTCAGGCTGACACAGCTATCCCATGGCGGCGGTTGTGGTTGCAAGATCGCGCCCGCCGTATTGCAGAAAATCCTTGCTGGTGTGCCCTCGGGCATTGTTCCGCCGCAACTTCTGGTCGGTACCGAAACCTGCGACGACGCGGCGGTTTACCAGATCAATCCGCAACAGGCGATTGTCGCAACGACCGATTTCTTCATGCCCATCGTCGACGATCCCTACGATTTCGGGCGCATCGCCGCGACCAACGCCATTTCCGACGTCTATGCCATGGGGGGCACGCCGCTCTTCGCGCTGGCCATCGTCGGCATGCCGGTGAACACCCTGCCGCTGGAAACCATCGGCCAGATCCTGCAGGGCGGCGAGGCGGTTTGTCGCGCTGCGTGCATTCCGATTGCCGGTGGCCATACCATCGATTCGGTCGAACCCATTTACGGGCTGGTCGCCATCGGTATCGTCAATCCTGCCCACCTCAAGCGCAACTCCGGCGCCCGGCCGGGCGACAAGCTGATTCTCGGCAAACAGCTCGGCGTTGGCGTCTATAGCGCGGCCCTGAAAAAGGAACAACTGTCCGCCGGCGACTACGACGCGATGGTTGCGACGACCACCCAACTCAATACGCCGGGACCGATGCTGGCCTGCCTCGACGGCGTGCATGCGGTGACCGATGTCACCGGCTTCGGCCTGGCCGGGCATCTGCTGGAGGTCTGCCAGGGTAGCGGCGTGCGGGCGAGCGTTCGTTTTGCCGACCTGCCGGTGCTCAGCCGCGCCTGCGAATTGATCGAGGCTGGCTATGCAACTGGTGCTTCTGCCCGTAACTGGGCCAGCTATGGTGCCGGAGTGAATCTTACGGTCGACCGCGCAAATACGGCAAAAACGCTGCTGACCGATCCGCAGACCTCGGGCGGCCTGCTCGTCGCCTGCTCCCCGGAGACGGTCACCGAAGTATTGCCGCTCTTCCTGCAGCAGGGCTTCTCGCACGTTTCGGTGATCGGCGAAGTCGGCGCAGGCGAGCCGGGCATCGACGTCGTCTGAGGCAATAGGCGGCAGCATACCTGCCCGCCCTTGCCCCGCTTCCGCAGTGGCAAGCAGTCTCATTTCTTGCCACTTTCCGTGCAGGTTCTCGAGACCTGCCCGCTCATCCAAGTTTCGCTTTGCCAGGCTGGCCCATCAGTGGCTCTCGGATCTTTCTTGATCCCGGCTGGTCGGGGCAGCAATTTCTGGCTATGGGGACGACTCCCCTTTGGTTCGTGGAACGCAGCGAACGCCAGCCAATGACTTCACGATCAATTGCCATGGCCCCCAAATTCTCTTTTCGCTCCTTGTCTCCATTGTGCGCTGGCGCTTCGCAGCAGTCGGTGCCGGCGCCAGCGGACGATCCCGACCTGGCGCTGGCCTTATGGCGGGGTCGCTGGCTGAAACGGTTGCTCAAGCTGCACGGGATGAGTTCGGCGATCTGCTTGCTGGGCATGCTGCTGTTCAGCGTCACCGGGATTGCGCATGGATCATGCTGCCCGGATCGATGTCGATCGCGGCGATCCGGTGGCGATCAATCGCTGGCGGCAGCGTCTGGTGGACCGCCGGCATCTGAATGCCGGCAGTGCCGGCGACGAGGTTTATCCACTGGTTTTCGACGCGCTCGACCTCCCGCCGCCCCGCTGGCCGGCCGCCGGATTTTGTCGAGCCTGAGGGTCGCTTGATAAAACCCGCCATGCCGTAATTGAGAAAGGGAGCCCATCGACTTCCTTTCTCTTTGAAAGGATGAACGCCGATAGGGACTCAGGCGGCCTTGCGCAACACCTTGCCCGGCTTGCTCTGGCCATGGTTCGCTTCGCGCAGGCATTCATGGGCGCAGGAGGCGCAGCGGCCGCAGTCGCGGGTCACGCCGAGGTCGCGGCGCAAATCCTTCAGCGTGCGGGCACCCCCTTGGGCAGCCTCGCGAATCTGACTGTCGGTAACAGCATGGCAGACGCAAACGTACATGAACGGTCTCCGCGTAAACATTGGCAATGCGAACAATTCTTATTTTACGCAGATGAGAATGAATGTCAATACGTGTTTTCTTTTCGGCAAAAATAGTGCTGGCTGGCGCTAGAATTCGCCCTGCCACTTTTTGTGGAACCCAGCAGATACAAGGAGAATTCAATGTCGGGACACGGTTTTCATGTCCATGGTCCGCACGACCATGAGGTCGAGCACGTCGCCCAGCACGGCGGCGACAGTTTCACTTCTCGGCTGGCGGTGCTGACCGCCGTACTATCTACGGTCGGGGCCATCTTCGGCTACATGGGCGGGCATTCGCAGAATGCCGCACTGCTTTACAAGAACGAGGCGGCGATCCAGAAAACGTCGGCTTCGAACCAGTGGAATTACTATCAGGCCAAGAGCAACAAGCAGAATCTGGCCGAGCTGTCAGTGACGCTGACCACCGGCGAAGCGCAGCAAAAATTCAAGGACGCTGTCGAGCGCTACAAGAAGGAAAAGGAAGACATCAAGGTTGAGGCGGACAAGCTGGAAGCTGCCGCCAAGGAAGCAGATCACCACAGCGAAGCTGAAATGCACGTCCATGAACGCTGGGCCTTGGCAACGACCCTGTTGCAGATCGCCATCGCGCTGGCGGCGATCACCCTGCTGACCCGCAAGCGCTGGATGCTGCTCGGCGTCTATGGCGCGACAGGGCTCGGCGTGGTCGCCGGCATCATGGGCTACCTGCACCTTTGAGCGCCTGGCGCATTCTCGCCGGTCTGGTTTTTGCCCTTCCGGCGACGTCGACCGTAGCGGACGAAGCTTGCCGGATCGCCTACGATATCGGCTCGTCCGGCATTCGGGCCGGCGCCTCCAACAGCCGCGTCACGGCCCGTGCCGACATCGACTATCTTGCTCCCTTGTGGGCCGGGCGCGGTCTCGAAGAAACCGTGGCGCCGACCATTGCCGCATTGCACGACCTGCGCGAGAAGGCCGGTTTTGCCGCGGAATGCGAGCGTCTCGGCGGCGGATTCTCGGCCTGGCGGCTGGCGACGGCGCAGGGCGCCAGCGATCTTTCCGGCCTCCTTGAGCGCATCTGGTCGGCCAGCGGCGTGGCGATCCTCGTCGTTCCCCAAGGACAGGAGGGCGCCTACGGCTACTTCGGCGCTCGCCAACTGCTCGGCGATGCCCTGACTACCACCCACATCCTCGATATCGGCGGGGGGAGCCTGCAGATTGCCGGCATGCAGACCTCGTTCGGCGAAGCTCTTGGCCAGAAAATCTGGCATCGCGATCTCTGCCAGGAAATCCGTAATGCCGAATCGACGCCCTGCGCCCTGCAGCCGATGACCGGCGACGAACTGGCGATCGCCCGTAAGCTGCTGGCCGACAAGCTCAAGGATGCCGCGACGGCGCTGCCCCGTCCGCTCAGCATGACGGCAATCAGCCGTCCGGTCAGCCGCGGCGTGCTGCCGGCGCTGGATAAACTGGCCGGCGGCAACGGCGAGCGCAAGAGCATCCAGCGGGCCGAACTGACTTCGGCCATTGAACGACTGGCGCCGCTGAGCCGCGAGGAAACCGCCAAACTACTCGGCGGCGCCAGCGGGCATCTCGCCTGGCTGCTTTCCGACATGTTGCTGGTCGAGGGGCTGTTGCAGGCCACGGACGGGGAAACCTTGCAGGTGGCCGAAATCGACCTGACCAATATTCCCGGCCTGCTCGCCGACGACCACGCCTTTGCCTGGACGGCACACTACCGTTGCTACCTCGATCGCCTGCGCACGGGCGGGCTGGAGGCTTACGCCAGCGATCCGGCGAGCTGCCCCTGAGCGGTACGGCCAAGGGCGACGGAGAAAGCGGCGCCGAGTTCGGCGCCGCGGGCATTGGCGGTTTGATCTTGATGGCGGCCATGCGGTCTGCAACCTGGCTGCCGATCCGGCGGAAGAGGCTCAGGCGCGTCGGCGCCAGAATAGCGGCCAGGGGGCAGCCAGCGGCCGTGAACACCAGGCGATCTAATGGATTCTCAAGCGGTTTAGGGTGATCGACGGGTATTCGCCGAAACGCTTGAAATAAGCGGCGGCGAAGACGCCGAGGCTGGAGTAGCCCCACAGGTTGGCAATGGTGAGCACCGTGCTGCCGGGGTGGGCCGAGAGCAGCGCCTTGCGGACTCCGAGCAGGCGTTGTTCGCGGAGAAAAGCCATCGGCGTGTAGCCGCGGAACTGTTTGAAGGAATTGCTCAGGGTGCGAACACTGACCCCGGCGGCCAGCGCAATCCTGGAGAGCGTAGGGCATTCGCGGGCGTGGGTATTCATGTATTCCTCGGCGACCTTGACGCAGCGGGGGATGACGCCTCCCCTCAATTTTGAATTGCTGCCCCGGCTGCCGCTCTGCCGCAACCACTCCGAGAGCATGTGCATGCCAAGCATTTCTTCCAGATGGTTACCGAGCGGGCCGCGGGTGACGAGTTCAGGCGTTTCGGCGACGCAGCGGCAGACATAGTTGAGCAACGCCAGCCATGCCGAGTGAGGGCCGCCGAAGGCCAGCTTGCGACGCCAGATATCAGCTTCGGCCGGCACGCCGTACCAGCGCAGGAAGAGCTCTTCGAGATACTGGTGGGGGAAAGTGATATTGATCTGCAGGTGGGCCGGGTCGAAGTCCGCCCAGTAATCGGTACGGCTGGTGTCGACGAGAAAGGTATGGCCGACCGGGGTTTCGGCAAAAATCCCGGTGTCGATCCAGTGCCGGGCGCTGCCGCGCACGGTGGTCAGCGCCATGCCCATGCCGGGACCCATCGAAAAATCGCACAAATGAATGGGAATGCCATAGGAAAAGCGGCTCAGGATCATGCTGCCGATGGAAACGGCATGCAACAGAGAGTCCGGCTCCCGGAGGGAGCCGCTGGGAGTGGCCTGGTAAGGCATATACACCTGGTCGGACCAGGCACGAATTTCATCGAAATGCCTCGATCGGACCAGTTCGTAGTCTGCGATGGGGTGACCCTGGGCGTCGAGGAGTAAAGCATTCTGCAAGAAGTCCATTTTTTTCCCCTTGAAATTGTCCATGGAGAAGCTGCGACCGATGATCGCATATCGCTGGCTCGCTGAAGAACCGTTGTCGCCAAGACGAGGCTGCCGGCGAGGCAAGCCGGCAGCCGTGCGTCTTAGAACACCTTGACGAGGCGCAGGTTGAAGCGGCTGTCTTCCTTGACCCCGGTGCGTACGGCAAGGTCCTGTCCGTAGGAGCCGAGAATCTGGATGCTGGGGGTGACGAAGTGGCCGATGCTCAGCAGGGCCTTGCTTCGCTCCTGGCGATCGCTCTGGCGGGTGCCGTTGACCGAGGTTTCGCCGCCCCAGTCGTAGGAGAGCATGCCGGCGACGTAGGTGGCCGGGGTGATGTGATAACGCAGGTGGGTCTGCAGCTGGTAGGAGAGGCTTTGCTTCATCGTCGCGCCGGTGCTGCCGAAATCATTGTTTTGGCCATACCAGACGACGTCGCCGATCAGATCGAGCGTCCATTTGTCGGCCAGCGGCGTGATGTACCCGACCTGCAGGTCCAGTTTCCAGCGATTCTCACCGAAGGCGTTGAGTGCGTTATTGCGGTCGTATTGGCCGGTCGGCATGTAGAGCCACGGCGTGATGGCAAATGCCCGCTTTCGCTCGGGATCCTTGATCAGGTGAATGGTCGGGGCAAAGATCAGATCGCCAATGCCATTGGTCGAGGAAAGTCCGGACAGGTCGCCGCCCGTGTGCAGTTGGCCGAAAGGCAGCAGGAATTGGGGGACCACGGTGAAATCGCCAAGATCGACGAAGCGCACCCCGCGCAGGATGCCGACGTCGGCAGTCAGCCGGGCGTTGTCGGAAATCTTGTTGCCCTGACTGTACAGTTCCTTGCCCTCGAAGTGCTGGTAATACAGCACGGCGAGATTCGTGCCGTCGGGCAGACGGGTGTAGTCGCCGGCATCGATGGTGACGGCATGGGCGCTGCCGGCAAGAAAAGCACCGGCGCTGAGCAGGGCAGTCAGTTGCATGGTCCGGATGGTCTTCTGGTGCATGGTTTGTCTCCTTGGCGTGAATACGCTCGTTGTTGGAAAAGCCGTGTCGTCGCGGGATGGGCGACGCCGCCGGAGGTCGCGCCGACGGGGTGTCGCCAGCGGACGTGCGGCGCAGTTTGCGTAAGGAATTTGGTCGAAGCTGTCGCGATCTGGCAGAGGCCTGTCGGAAACCGGCATGAAGTTGCCGATGTGCGCCGGCACGGGGATTGGCCGCCCTGATTCGGGCCTTCCAGGTTGTTGCCGGAATTCGACAGCGCCTTGCCATATCCCGACATGTCGCTGTCGAGGCGCCGCCTAGACTGCTTTTCCCGGCCGGAGAAAAGCGGCGCGACCGGGATCCTTCGAAAATCCGCTTGTTTCAGGAGACATTCAATGAATCAACTTCAACGCCAGAGGGCGCTCGACGCCTTGCTGCATCAGTCCGTCCACCGCCATGGCGGCATTCCCGGTGTGGTGGCCATGGTGACCGACCGCCATGGCAATCTTTATGAAGGGGCCGCCGGAACCCGCGAACTGGGCAATCCGAGCCTGCCCATGAGCCTCGATGCGGTATTCGCCATTTTCTCCACGACCAAGGCGATGACCGTGACTTGCGCGCTGCAGTTGATTGAAGAGGGACTGTTGTCGCTGGACGATCCGGTCGACCGCTACCTGCCCGCGATCGGCGAACTGCAGGTGCTGACCGGATTCGATGCTGCCGGCCAGCCGCAGACCCGGGCGCCGCTGCGGAAAATCACGGTCAACGACCTGTTCCTGCATACCAGCGGTCTCAGTTACGAATTCTTCAGTGCCGCCGATCTGCAATACCGGACAGCGAAAGGCGTACCGACCATCGTGTCCTGCACCTTCGATGCCATGCGCTCGGTGCTGCTGCACGACCCCGGTGAGCGTTGGAGTTATGGCGTCAATATCGACTGGCTCGGTCGGATCGTGGAAGAGATTCGCGGCAAGCGCCTTGGCGAAGTCATGCGCGAGCGGCTATTTGCGCCACTGCATATGGTCGATATCGGGTTCACGATGACCCCGTCCATGCAGAATCGCCGGGTCACCATTCACGACCGCGGCGAACACGGGCAACTCACCCCGCTGCCGGAGCTCGTCCTGCCGCAGCCGCCGGCGATGGATTGTGGCGGGCACGGCCTGTATGCCACGGTTGGCGAGTACATGAAGTTCATCCGCATGATCCTGAACGATGGCATGGGGCCGGGCGGGCGTGTGCTGAAGCCGGAAACCGTTGCCCTGATGGGCAAGGACGGCCTGGCTGAACTCGGGCTCTCGAGCACCGGGTGGACCACGTCGATCCCTTCCCTGAGCAATAGCGGGGAATTCTTCGCTGGCCAGGACAAGGGCTGGTCGTACAGCTTTCTGATCAACCGCGAAACAACACCCAGCGGCCGTCCGGCAGGGTCGATGATGTGGACCGGACTGGCCAACTGTTTCTTCTGGATCGACCGACAGACAGGCATCGGCGCCTACTGGGCCAGCCAGATACTGCCCTTCCAGGATGCGGTGGCCTATCCGAGCTTTGTGGAATTCGAAAGTGCGGTTTACAACAATCGCTAGCCGCTTTGGCGGCCAGGACTGCAGGCATTTTCCTGGCCGTTTTTCGACGCTTGTCCTGAACGTCGCGAGGCGCCGCTTGTTTCTGCCGGTGCGACGGATTTTCGGCTACCAGCGGAATACGCCCTCATGCCTTCCCTTGGCCGGGATGGACAGCTTGCCTTGTTGCATCTGCCCGTTCGCCGAAACCTTGATTCTGTAGCTGCCGCTCGGCAACTTCGCCAGCAGGAACGGCCCCACCGAGTGAAGATCGAGGATCGACTCGCCCTTGGCGTTCTGCAGGAGAACATCGACATCCCCCAGATACGAACCGTCACGCTCCGAGAAAAGAAGCTTGAGATTGAAATCGCGCTCGCGTAATCGAATTTCGTCGCGCTCGTCTTCGCCGATGCCGCCGCTGACATAGGCAACATTCCCCTCATGCTTTTCCAGCAGCGTCGACGCCGGGCTTTGAGCGAGCGCCTGACTCGAGATCAGGCAGGAGAGACAGATAAAGATGAGAGAAAAGAACTTCTTCATGGCAATCACCTTTCGTTCCGAACATACAAACTAAGCGTAGTCGGTGAAGGAGATTCGTCAAATATCGCTGCCAGCAATAAATAGCCCCGGCATGCAGGGCGATTCGAGGCGCCGCTTCGTGTATTTGGCGGGTGCGTCGGCGAAGGCCAAAAAAAACCGCAGGCTCGCTGCGGCTTAGTCGGGAGCGGGGGCGATCTTCAGTCGCTGCCCGGTTCCATATGCGCCTGCAGGTAATTCGGCAGGGTGACATCGCTGATCAGCGTCTGCTGGGTTTCCAGCCAGTCGATGGCTTCTTCGCAGTGTTCAAGCAGTTCCTCGAGCAGCTCGCGGCTGACGTAGTCCTGCAGCTCCTCGCACAGGGCGATGGATTCGACCAGCAGCGGGCGCTGGATTTCACGCTCGTATTTAAGATCACCCTGCAGGCACTCGACGACGTTCTCGCCGATCAGCAGCTTGCCGAGGTTTTGCAGGTTGGGCAGGCCTTCGAGGAAGAGGACGCGCTCGATGATTTCGTCGGCTTCCTTCATGACGCGGATCGACTGCTTGTACTGGTAGTCGTTGAGCTTTTCCAGGCCCCAGTTGCGGAACATCCGGGCATGCAGGAAATACTGGTTGATCGAGGTCAGCTCGTTTTTCAGCACCTTGTTCAGGGCTTCGATGACTTTCTTGTCGCCTTTCATGGTCGTTCCTCAGGTCGGGGTGCCCGAGCCCATCTGGCTCTGCAGGTAGTTGGGCAGGCCGACCAGTTCGATCAGCTTCAACTGCTTTTCCAGGAAGTAGGCGTGGTCCATTTCAGTGTCTTCCAGCTGCACGCCGAGCATGTCGCGGGTCACGTAATCCTGTGCCTTCTCGCAGGCGGCCATGGCTTTCTTCAGTTCCCCGTCCACCTTGTATTCGACGGAGAGGTCGGCCTTGAGCATGTCCGGCACGGTCTTGCCGATCTTCAGGGCCTCGCGCTTGCTGAGATCGGGTTTGCCTTCGAGGAAGAGGATGCGCTGGATCAGGGCACGGGCATGCTGGCGCTCGTGATCGGATTCGTGAATCGATTTCTCGGCCAACTGGGTGAGGCCCATGTCGGCATACATTTCACCGTGGATCAGGTATTGATCGACGGCGGTCAACTCGCCGGTTAGCAGGTCATTCAGGATGTCGATGATTTTCTTGTCGCCCTTCATGGTGTTCTCCGAAAGTCGTGTGGGGATCGGGAGGCAGGCTGGCGAACTCGGTTGGCTTGCCAGAGCATTCATTCTAGGCGAGCCAGCCTGTGCTTACCAGTTCAAGAACGGCAAGCCTTGGCGCACTGCTGATAACATCCGCCCATGAGTCGTTACCAGGATCTTGCCGAGCAGACCGAAAAGCTGATTGCCGACGGCGTATGGCGCCCCGGCGACCGCCTGCCTTCGGTGCGCCAGGCCTGTCGGATCCACGATGTCAGTCCGGTGACGGTGACGCAGGCGTACTACCTGCTGGAAAGCCGGGGCCTGATCGAAGCGCGGCCGAAATCGGGGTACTTCGTGCGGGCCCGCCTCGGCCAGCGGCTGTCCGAGCCGGAAATGCGCCGGCCGCTCGGCGATTCGACGCAGCTGGAAGTCAGCGATTTCATTTTCCAGATTCTCGAAAGCGTCAAGGATCCATCGGTCGTGCCGCTCGGCTCCAGCTTTCCCAGTCCTTACCTGTTTCCACTCGACAAGCTCGGCCGTTTTCTGGCCAACGCGGCGCGCAAGCTGGATCCGCTGGCGACTGTCACCGACCTGCCACCCGGCAACGAGGAGCTGCGCCGGCAAATTGCCCTGCGTTACCTGGCCCAGGGCGCCAATGTCGCGCCGCAGGAGATCATTGTCACTTCCGGTGCGATGGAGGGATTGAACCTCTGCCTGCAGGCGGTGACCCGGCCGGGCGACCTGATTGCCATCGAGTCGCCGACTTTCTATGCCGGCTTGCAGGCCAGCGAACGGCTGGGCCTCAAGGTCATTGAAATTCCGACGCATCCGCGCGAGGGTGTCAGCCTGTCGGCGCTGGCAGATGTCCTGCGGCAGCACCCGGTCAAGGCCTGTCTGTTTATGCTCAATTTCGCCAACCCGCAGGGCAGCCTGGTGCCGGACGAGCACCGCAAGGCCTTGCTCGAACTGCTGCATCGCCACGACGTGCCGCTGATCGAGGACGATGTCTATGCCGAGCTTTATTTCGGCCGCCAGGCACCGTTGTGCAGCAAGGCCGAGGATCAGGCCGGGCTGGTCATGCACGTCTCGTCGTTTGCGAAATGCCTGGCGCCCGGTTATCGGGTCGGCTGGGTGGCCGCCGGTCGCTACGCCCAGGCCATTCAGCGCCAGAAGCTATCGACGAGTCTGGCGACCACGGTGCCGGTGCAGATCGCACTGGCTGATTATCTGAAGCATGGCGGCTACGAGAACCACCTGCGGCACTTGCGCCGCACCCTGGCCAATCGTGAAGCGGCGATGACTGCTGCCGTCGAACAGCATTTTCCGGCGGGCACCCGGCTGGCCCGGCCGCAGGGCGGCTATTTCCTCTGGCTGGAATTGCCGCGCCAGGTCGATGCCTTGTTGCTGCACCAGCAGGCCCTGGCACACGGGATCAGTATTGCCCCGGGGCCGATTTTTTCCGCCAAGCGCCAATTTGCCAATACCCTGCGCCTCAATTTCGGCCATCCGGACTCGGCGGAGCAACAGGCGGCGATTGCCACGCTCGGCCAGTTGGTCGCTGCCTGCCTATAAGCTCGCCCAGCGGGCAAACTGCGTGCCGAAGAAGGCGGTCAGCACCAGCGCAATCGGCGTGAAGGCGATAAAGCCGGCGAGCACGCGGGCAATGAAGGGGTGGGCCTGCCCGGCTTCGAGGAATCGCCGGGTCACCAGCGAACTCTTGATCCAGACGATGGCCGCCACCAGCAACGGCAACCAGGCGGCGCCATGAAACCACTGACCTAGCGCCAGACTGATCAGGGTAAGGGCGACCAGCGCCAGCCAGGCGATGATCAGTGGCTGCAGATTGGCGGCAACGGTTTGGGGCTTGCTGTTCATGATTCAGGCCAGAACGTAGAAAAAGGAAAAAATGACCAGCCAGATGATGTCGGTGGCGTGCCAGTAGCAGGCCAGCGCTTCAAGTCCGGCATGGTCTTCGGTGCTGTAGCCGCCGGCCAGATGGCGGGCGAGAACCCAGAGAATGCCGAGGATGCCCCAGGTGGCGTGGACCAGATGGTTGAAGGTCAGGTAGTAATAGACCGTGAAGAAAATGCCTGATTCGCCATTGATGCCGTGCGCCAGGTTCCAGTCGATTTCCAGCAGCTTGGCGACCGGGTAGCCGAGTGCCACGATGAGTCCGGCGATCAGCCAATAAATCGAACGTCGGCGCTGCCCGGCGCGCATGGTCGCCACCGAGCAGGCAATGCAGAAGCTGCTGCTGACCATCAGCAAGGTAATGGCCGTGCCGGCCACCCGGGAAAGGCGGTCGGCGCCTTGTTCGAAGGACTCGGGGAAGTGCGAGCGGGCGACGAAGTAGACGATGAAGAGGACGATGAATTCGACAAACTCGCAGCAAATGCCGACCCAGATGCCCTTGTTGCCAGGAACGCGACCGCTGCTGGGCGGTGTGTCGATGGTCTCTTCCAAAACGAGTGTGGCGGTGTTCATCCTGATTTTGATCCCTGATTTTGATGGGCGCATTGTTGCAGCCTGGCAATAAATGCACAGATACAGAAAAGTTGATTTTCGATAGGCACAGTGCCTTGGTTCATGGAATCTGTTCCTAGTTGAAATGGGCCAATCTGAAACTGTTGCTATCGGCAACGCGATGATTTACTTGCCTCCTGCCTGATCCGGCAATTTCTAGTCCGGCATCGTCGCTATGAGGAAAGCCCAAATGAGTCAAACGGTCAGTAAGGTTCGCGCTGCCAAGCTGGAGCTCTATCGCAGGAAAGGAAAAATCCACGCCAAGGCGACCGGCGGTCGCTTCAACACGCTGCGCTGGGCGATGGTCTGGCTGACCCAGATCGTTTTCTACGGCGGCTGCTGGCTGACCTGGGCGGTCGATGGCGTGAACCGTCAGGCGGTGTGGTTCGATATCGCGCACGAGAAGCTGTATCTGTTCGGCCTCGTGCTGTGGCCGCAGGATGCGCTGCTCCTCGCCATCGTGCTGATTCTGGCGGCGACCGCCCTGTTCCTCGTGACCGCGCTGGCCGGCCGGCTGTTCTGTGGCTTCGCCTGCCCGCAGACGGTGTACACCATGATTTTCAGCTGGATCGAGGCGCGGGTCGAAGGAGACCATCTGGCCCGCCTCAAGCTCGACCAGCGTCCGCTGGATGCCGGCAAGATCGGGCTGCGGACGATCAAGCATGGACTGTGGCTGGTGCTGGCCGCCTGGACGGCGATCACCTTTGTCGGCTATTTCACGCCGGTCCGGGAACTGTTGCCCCGCGTCCAGCACTGGCAGGTCGGGCCGTGGGAGGGCTTCTGGCTGATTTTCTATGCCGCCTTCACCTACGTTCAGGCCGGCCTGGCCCGCGAGGCGGTCTGCCAGCACATGTGTCCCTATTCGCGCTTCCAGGGCGTCATGTTCGACGACACCACCCGCTCGGTCAGTTACGACCGGCGGCGCGGCGACTGTGTCGATTGCGGCATTTGTGTCCAAGTCTGCCCGACCGGGATCGACATTCGCGACGGTTTGCAATACCAGTGCATCAATTGCGGCCTGTGCGTCGATGCCTGCGACGAGGTGATGGTGAAGATCGGTGCGCCGACCGGATTGATCCGCTTTGCCTCGGAACGCGAACTGGCCGGGCAGCCCAGTGCGAAGGGCTGGCGCCCGCGCCCGCGCATCGCAGTCTATGCCGGCCTGCTGGCGGTTTTTGCCGCTTTTGGGGCGTGGACCGTAGCACATCGTCCTTTGCTGCGGGTCGACGTGCTGCGCGACCGGGGAGCCCTGCTGCGTGAGACGGCGGACGGACGGATTGAAAACGCCTACACGCTGAAGCTGATGAATCTGGCCGAAGCGTCACGCGATTTCACGGTCGAGGTCAGCGGTCTGCCTGGCCTGGAGATCGTCGGCGAGCGCCGGTTCGCCAGCGAAGCGGGCAGCATCCGGGCGGTTGCCGTGACCGTATCGGCGCCCGGCGATGGCGAGCGGCGCGGCATCCAGCCGATCCGTTTCCACATTACGGCGCAGCAGGACCCGGCGCGGGGTGTCATCGAGCCGAGCAGTTTTGCCCTCGGCCGCTGAGGGGGCAGGTCTTCAGGCCTCGGGGGCGAGCCTTTCCACCCAGACATGACGCGCCACGGCATGTTCAAGCGCCAGTTCGACTTCGTCGGCGAGGATGACGGTCATCGGCCGTTGCTGCAGCACCTTCAGCGGCCGGGTTGCGGCCAGGCCGTAGGCGATCAGCTGCTCGCGCTGGAACGGGTCGATTTCATCGCCCAGCGCCGCCAGACGGACCTCGGTCCCGGCCGGGATGAAGGCGAGGGGGAGGCGGGCATCGTGTTGCGGACTCATGGTCAGGACCAGACAGCGCGGAGCGCCAGGTTGAACAGGCCGCCGATGAAGAAGGCGAAGGGGACGATGACGGCCACCATGCCCAGCGCGACCCGGGTGCCCTGCTCCTTGACCATCATCATCAGGCTGGCGAAGCAGGGGATGAACAGGGTGATGGTGATCATGCCGACGACGGCCTGGATCGGGGAGAGGGAATGCGCCATGGCGAACAGCCCGGTCGCCCCGAAATCGCGGCGCAGGAAGCCCATGACGAAGGCGGCGCTGGCTTCCTTGGGCAGGCCGAGCCAGCCGGAGACCAGCGGCTCGCCGGCCGAGATGATGCCGGGCAGGGCGCCGGACTTGTCGAGCGCGTACATGATGAAGGTGCCGAGCAGGAAGAGCGGGATGACCTCGATCAGGTACCACTTCAGGCGGCCGCCGGTTTTCTTCAGGACGTTGGCGATGATCGGCAGGCGCATCGGCGGCAGTTCGGTGACCAGCGGGATGCGCCGGCCGGGAATCAGTCTGGCGGCCAGGAAGCCGGCGAGCAGCAGGACGCCGACCATGGCCAGGGCCCAGACCAGCACGGCTGTAAAGGAGACGCCGCCGAGCATGCCGAGGACGACGCCGAGCTGGGCCGAGCAGGGAATGGCCAGGGCGAGCAGGAAGATGGTGATCAGCCGTTCGCGCGGGCTGTGCAGGATGCGCGTGGTCAGCGTCGCCATGGTCACGCAGCCCAGCCCGAGGACCATCGGCAGCACGGCGCGGCCGTTGAGGCCGATGGCTGAAAACAGCCGGTTGGCGATCACCGTCAGGCGCGGCAGGTAGCCGGAATCCTCGAGCACGCCGAAGGCGAAGAAGAAGGTGCTGACGATGGGCAGGATCAGCGCCAGCGCGTAGGTCATGCCCATGCTCCACAGGCCGTACTGGCCGACCAGCAGTTCCTGCAGCCAGGGCCAGTCGACCGTGGCATGGACAAAATCGGTGAAGGCCGGGTTGAGGATGCCTTCGAACAGGTTCTTTTCCATCAGGCCGACCAGCGTGCTGGCGCCGAAGACGCCGACGAACTGGTACACCGCGTAGAGAACGCCGAGCAGGATCGGCACGCCCCACAGCGGATGCACCACGTACTGGCCGATGCGCTGGGAAAGCAGCGGGCTGCTGCGCACCGTGCGCTGGATGACGCTGGCGGCCAGCGCATCGGCCGCTTCGGTGCGTTCGCCGGCGAGCAGCGTCGGCAGATCGCCTTCGGTGGCGGTGGCGGCGCACTGGCGCAGGGTTTCCAGTGGGCTAGGGAGGTCGCCGGTCTGCCCGGCCAGCCAGCCGGCGACTTCCGCATCGCCGCCGAGGTAGAGGATGGCCAGCCCGCGGGCGCTCAGCCGCGGGTGCGGGGCGTAGCGGGCAATGGCCGCAGCGACGCGCCCGATGGCCGCTTCGATGTCCGGGTCGTAGCGCAGCATCGGCTCGGCAGGGCGGGCCTGGCCCAGCTGGCCGGTCAGTTCGCCGATCCCTTCGCCGCCGGTGGCGACGGTAGCCAGCACCGGGATGCCGAGTTCCTCGGCGAGCGCCGGAATGTCGACCATGACGCCGCGGGCCGCCGCCTCGTCGTGCATGTTCAGCGCCAGCACCATCGGCACCCCGAGTTCGCCGAGCAGGGCGGTCAGGGTCAGCGTGCGGCGCAGGTTCTTGGCATCGCCGACCTGGACCAGGCAGCGGATTTCCTCGTTCAACAGCGCCCGCATCGTCGCCCGTTCGTCGTCGCTGCGCGACGGCAGGGCGAGCACGCCCGGCGTGTCGAGCAACACTGCTTCGCGGTCGAAACGGGCGCCGGCCCGCGTGACCTCGACCGTGGTGCCGGGATAGTTGGAAACGTTGACATAAGCGCCGGTCAGGCGGTGAAAGAGCACCGATTTGCCGACATTGGGATGGCCGACGAGCAGGATGGCGCTGGCGGCGGAGGAGGGAGCTGTCACGTTCAATGAGTCTCAGACGTTGCCGGATGGCCGGCAAGCGCCGAACCGCCCGCTAGTTTACGCCCGATTGCATCAGCTTTCGATGATGCAGCCCAGGTTTTTGCGATTGAGCCGCTATCGGCTGGCGGCGTGCAGTCGGGAAAACGCTACGGTCGACCCGGAAAAACGGCAATTTTTCAATGACAGGCAACGCTAAGGCGGCCGCGCTGCACCGCCGATGCATGAGGTCCGGGGCGACGCGATTTCACCGGGCTTATATCGAGATCGTGCGGCCGGAAGGCGGCAAGCGATAGACATTCATTTCCGTATCCGGCGCCAGCGAACTCAGGAACAGGCTGAATACCGAAATGAACAGGCTGGCAAAGAAGGCCGTCCAGAACCCGGAGATCGTGAAGCCGCGCACCAGTTTCGCAACCAGCAGCAACATCAGCGCATTGATCACGAGCAGGAAGAGACCCAGCGTCAGCAAGGTCAGCGGCAGCGTCAGCACGACCAGCAACGGCCAGAGTACGGCGTTGACGAAACCGAGCAGCAACGCTGAGACGATCAGGGCCGAGGTGCTGGTGAAGCGGATGCCGTTGAAGACAAGGCTGGTCACCCAGAGGGAGAGGGCGGTGATCCCCCACTGGATGAAAAAGCCGGTCAGATTGGCGAGCATGGGTATCCCCGATTGAACGAGGACCCCATTATCGTTTACCAGACGAAGAAAACCAGCGTCCAGATCGTCGCCATCAGGCCGACCGGCAGCAGCATCGCCAGTCCGGCCAGCGTTTTTTGCCCTTGGCCGGCCGTCGACCGCGCCCCGAAGGCAGCCCCCTTGGCGTGTCGCACCAGTTGCAGCGCCAGCCACAGGCTGCCCAGGCAGCCGGCGGCGAGCAGGCCGATGCGGAAGTACGGCAGCCAGCCGAGCCAGAAATGTTCGGCTTTGAGGTGGGTGACGGTCAGCATCGATAGGCCGAGGATGACGCTGGCTGCGGCCAGCGGCGTCAGGGCAAGGGTGAAGCGCTGCCAGCTCAGGCCTTCGGTTTTCAGCAGGCGGGCGGCAATGGCCGGGCCGACCAGCAGCAGGCTGCCCAACAGGAAGCCGCCGCCGAGCAGGTAGGCGAGGATCAGCGCACCGTCGAGCCAGGTGAACAGGTCGCTGGCTTCCGGGTAGTGGGTGAGCAGCCACCACGGCACGTCGTTGTCGAGCAGCGCGAAATGGTTGTGGTCGACCAGCCATTCGGCGGCGGCCAGCTTGGCGCTGAGCAGCCACGGGCTGAGCGTCCACTGGAAGGCGGCGGTGGCGACGCCGAGGACGCCATAGACCAGCGTCAGCGCATCCGGCGTCTTGGCCGGATTGTTGAAATCGAGGACTTCGCTGAACGGCGAGCGGGCGGAATAGGTGACGGCATCGCGCTGGCCGGCGCAGCGGCCGCAGCTATGGCATTCCGAGGCGCTGGTCATGCGCCGGACGTCGAGCAGCGGGGCGCAATTGACCGGCTCGAAGTCACCCTGATACTTGTCCCAGGCCTCGCGGTCCACCTTGTAGTGGAGCGGGGCGATCTTGGCCAGCACGGCGAAGACGCCGGAGGCCGGACACAGGTAGCGGCACCAGATGCGCTTCTCGCGGCCATAGAGCAGGCCGATGCCGATGGCCGCGACGGTCGAGCCGCCGAGGACCAGCAATGCCGCCTGCGGGTATTCGTAAACGCTGACCAGCTGGCCGTAAACAGTGGTGCAGA
>CAMLHL010000047.1 GCA_946479855.1 uncultured Pseudomonadota bacterium | reverse complement strand
GCGCGCATCACCGGCCACAGCACGGCACGGTGCGCATGGTGGGCGCGCAGGCTGGCCATCGCGGTGAACAGGATGGTGGCGATCGAGGTGCCGAGCGCCAGATGCAGCACTTCGTTGCCGGGAAACCCCTGCCGGGCGAAGATGACGGTGAGCAGCGGGACAATCACGACGCCACCGCCGACGCCGAGCAGGCCGGCAAAAAAACCGGCGACGGCACCGGTCAGCAGATAGGGCGGAATCAGGTCGAAGGGGATCACGAAGCTTGGAAACGCAAGAATATTAGCAAGCACTGAATTTTATCAGCCGCCTGCCGCCAGCCAACGAACGATGCCCTCGACACTGCGGAAATCATCGCAGGCGCGCACTGGAATTTCCGGTGCCAGTTCACCGAACAGCCTGGCCAGCGCGTTGCCGGGACCGATTTCGAGCACGGCATCGGGCTGCATTTCACGGACAGCCTGCAGGCAGGCCGCCCAGTCGAGCGGCGTGCAGATCTGGCGGGCCAAAGCATCGAGCGCCGGACGCGCCGTCCGCGCCGCTGTCGCGTCGATGGCGCTGAGCACGGGAAAAGCCAGCCGGGCATCGGGCAGCGAATCCAGCCGTTTTTTGAAGTCGACCGCCGCTTGCACCAGCAGCGGTGTGTGCGAGGGCGTGCGCACCGCCAGATGGACCAGCCGGCTCGCCCCGGCCGCCTCGAACCGGCCGGCCACGGCGGCGATGCCGGCGCGTGGCCCGGCCACCACCAGATGCCGCGGCGCATTGCGGATGGCCACGGCCAGCCCGGCCTCGCCGGCCAGTGCCGCCACCAGCGATTCATCCAGCCCGAGGACGGCAAGCATACCGTGCTCGCCGGCTGCCGCCCCGTCCATCGCAGCGGCCCGCGCCGCGCACAGGGCGACCCCCTCGGCGGCGCGGAAGGCGCCGGCCGCACTGCACGCCGCCATTTCGCCCAGCGAATAGCCGGCGGCGCAGATCGGCCTGGGCAGGCGACTTTGCAGGCTCCCCCAGAGCAGCATCTGCTGGGCGAAGATCAGCGGCTGGGCGATTTGGTTTTTGGCCAGTTTTTCCGGGTCGACCCCAGGGCCGGCTGTTGCTTCCATGGTCGTGACATTTTGCGCCGCGATGCCGGGCAGCACCGGCGCCAGCGCTTCGCGCAATTCGCCGGTGACGCCGGCCTGCACCTGCTGCCAGTGGGCGGCGGTTTGTCCACCCTGGCCGCTGAAGAGAAGGGCGAGGCGCATGTCAGCGCCAGCCGTCCAGTTCGGCGAGGAACAGCGTCACACCGAGCAGGTCGGCGCTGCCGCCGGGGCTGAGGTTGCGGGCCACGAAATCGTCGTCGATCGCTGCCGCGTGCTCGCGCCAGTCGTCGGAAAAAACGCCGCCGGCTGCGAGAAACCCAGCCGCCGCCTGACGCCCGTGAGCCAGGCCCGGACGCCCGCCACGCCAGAGCAGGTTGGTGTCTTCGAGTTCGGCAATCAGGGCGAACAGGGCCTGCACGGCGGCCAGTTCGCCGTCGCCGGTGGCGGCCAGAGCCGCCCGATAGGCCGGCAGGCCGACTTCCAGCGCAGCCGGAAAGCCGGCCGCCGCCTCCTGCCGGGCCCCGCCCGTGCCGTAACGGCGGGCGACGGACAGGCCGTGGCTGAGCGCTGCGACATCCGGCACCGCGGACAATCCGGCGAGGATTTCCGCTCCCCAGGCATTTTGGACGATGGCGCAGGCCGTTGCCGCACCTGGCCTTTCACCTTCGGCGAGCAGCCAGCCGGCCGCCGCGCAGAGCAAACCCAGGTTGAAGATCGCCCCGCGATGGGTGTTGATCCCGCCGGTCGCTGCCAGCATCGCCGCTTCGGCTTCGATGCCAAGCAGGCGCAAGGAGAGGAAGCCGGGGCGGCGCAGGCCGCAGGCCACAATGGCCGGGAAATAAGGGCGCAAGGACTGCAGGCTGCGCAGGAAGGTGGTGAAATCCATGTCGCGGTGGCTGCCCTGGCTGCCCGGACTGACCAGGCCGGGCTTGGGCGCCAGCGCCGCTTCGCGGTACAGGCTGCGGATGGCCAGGCGGCCGAGCTGAGCCTCGGTCGGAAGTCGCGCGGCCACGCCCGGGGCTGAAGCCCGCCGGGTTTCGTTTGGCAAGAGGCCGCTCATCGGATTAGGCGGCCGCTGGCCGAGATGATCGAGGTTTCGACAAATTCCGACCCGGTATGGTCGTTCGGGCCATAGCCGATCGTAATCCCGCCGATATCGAAATCGTGGATCGACTCGAGCGCCGCCTGCAGCCGGTCGCGGGTCAGATCGTTGCCGGTCCGGCGCAAGCCCTCAACCAGCACCTTGGCGGCCATGAAGCCTTCCATCCCGGCATCGCTCACCGGCTGTCCCTGCGCCTTGGCCAGACGCTGATATTCCATTGCCAGCTTCATGCCCCCCCGGCCGGAATCCGGCACCACCTGGGTAATGATCACGCCACTCCCCCCCTTGCCCAGATCGTCGTAGAAAGCCTGTGCGGCATTGTTGGACAAGGTGATCAACTGGCTGACCCCACCGGCGGCACGAAACTGCCGGATGAAATTGGCAGTTTCGCTGGCCGAACCAATCACGAACACCGCGCCGGGCGCCGCCTGGACAAAGCCCTTCACCGCGTTCGAAATGTCGCCGGCCGGCCGCTGGTAGGACTGGATCAGCGCAGCCTTCTGCCCATGCTCGGCCAGCGCCTTGTTGAAGCCGGCCAGTGCATCGGCGCCGAAGGCGTCATCGACATGGAACATTGCCAGCCGGCTGATATTCAGCGTCGCCAGATGGCGCACGGCAGCGGCCACCTCCATCTGGTAGGGCGCCCGCACGTTGAAGACCCAGCGCCGCACCGGCCGGTGCAGACTGCTGGCGCCGGTGGCCGGGGCGACCAGGGGCAGCCCTTCCGTGTCGAGCAGGGGCAGGATGCTTTCGGTATTGCCCGTGCCGCGCACCATGAAGAGGGCGAAAACACCTTGCTGGATCAGCTTGCGCACGGCCTCCGGCGTGCGCTTCGGGTCGAAGCCATCGTCCTCGCTGCGCAGTTCGATGCGCCGTCCGGCAACGCCACCTTTGTCGTTGATCGCCTTGAAACAGACCTGGGCACCGACCACCTGCTCGTGCACCGAGCCGGCGACCGGCCCGGTCAGGCCGGCCACCTGGCCGATCACCACCTTATCGCTGCTGACGCCGGCATTTGGCCCGGCCATGGCCGGGTCAAATGCCAGACCGCAAATCAGACAAAGCATCCAGATCGATCTCTTCATCTCCGTCTCCTTCAGGCCGGCAGCAGGGCTTGCAGCCCGGCCAGCAGATCAGCCAGCGGCAGCAAGGCGACTTCCTGCTCACCCTTGACCAGCACCGTCTTGTCGGGCGCGTTCCGCTGCGCAAGGAGCTCCTGCCAGGCGACCGCCCGCCCGTCGGGCAGGCGCAATTCGCCATCCAGCCGGCCGGGAAAGTCGGCGACGGCCTGCTGCAATGCGCCAAGGGCTGCCTGGTACTGCGCCAGATCCGCCACATCGCAAATCAGGTCGATATCCGAGGCGGCATGGCGATAGGCCTCGCCGCTCAGGGTTTCCCAGGCCAGCGAGCCGTAGATGCCGAGCCTTGCCCCGCTGGCCTCGATGCGCGCCGACAGGGCCTGCAAAACCGCCGCCTGCCCTGCCGGCAAACCGGGCAGGCACTGACGAACGCTCAGGGGAGGCCGGACAGCGGCAATCTGCGACGGCTCGACCCGAATCGACAGGCGCTGGCGATCTTGCGCCAGCGGCAGGGTCAAACCGAGCAGCACCTGTTCGGCGCCGGCCGTCTGGCGGGCTGCCACCAGCGGCCGGCCAGCCCCCAGCCAGGCGGCCAGCGCCGCCCACGCCGCGCTACCGGGTTCGGCGCAGGGGGTGGTGTACACCGCCGACCGATGCAACCAGACCAAATCGTGGCGACGCATGGTCAGACCGCCGACCGACCGACCGCTTCAATCACCGCCGCCGCCAAGCGGCGCCCGTCGCGGGCCAGGCCGCACTGGACGCGCTGGTCGCCAGCCCCCCGCGCCTGGCGCACGGTATCGAGTGCAGCCGCCAGCCGCTCAGCATCAGGCGACGGCCAGATGGCCTCGATGCCGCCCATCCGGACATAGCTTTCGGCACCGGGGGCGAAGATCGGGGAGGAGGCAGCCAGTTCGACCAGGCGTTCGTGGGCGATCTTGGTCACGCGCGCCATGGCCCGCAGGTCCATGACCCGGACCTGGGCATCGGCCAGCGCATAGGCCCGGTCGGCCATCAGGCCGAAGGACAGGAAGCCGCCGCTGACGGCGTTGGCGGTGACCAGGCTGAGCGAGGGATGGCCCTGGCGGCGCGCCAGATCGACGCACTGGGCGAGATGGGCCAGCGAGCCGTTCAGGCAAAGCAGTTCCTGACTGCGTGACAACGCCTGGCCGCTGGTGTCGACCAGGAAGACCAGCGGCCGGCCGGGATGTTGCTCGATGGTGTCGAGGACAAAGCCGGCCAGCGCCAGCGCCATCGCGTGATCGATGGCCGCCGCATCGGTGGTGCCGAGCACGGCGACCGGACCGTGCGCCGTCTGCGCAGCGCCAGTGATCACCTGATTGGCCACGGCGACCGTATGACCGCTCGGGAACAGGCGATCGAGAATATCGTTGAGGCTCATGTCGGCAATCCTTCCTTCAGGGCGACCAGACTGTCGCGGTCGAGCAGCGGCACGCTTTCCGGCTGCGCGACGCCGAGCGCCGCCCAGACGTCGAGGCCGTCGCGCAAGGCGCCATAGGCAGCCAGGCGGTTTTCCAGCACCCGTTGCCGGGTGCGCAGGGTGGTCACCGCCGGGGCGGGTTCGCTCCAGCCGGCGAGAAATGCCGTCGTGCCGCTCCGGAAGGCGGCGATGTCGTCCTCGACCAGCATGGCGCAATCGCCCATCAGGTAGCGATGCTTGCCGCCGGTGACGCGCCAGACCAGGGCCCGGTCCCTGGCGTCGAATTCCTCGACCCCGGCGACGGTTTCGATGACTTCCGGCCCGGACAGCGCCAGGCGGCCTTCCTCGGAAATGAGGATGGCCGAACACAGTTTGGCGACGATGCCCATGCCGCCGAAGGCGCCGCAACTGCCGCCGACCAGCGCGATGACCGGGACGCCGGCGGCGCGGGCGTCGAGCACGGCGCGCATGATTTCGGAAATGGCGATCAGCCCGGCATTGGCCTCATGCAGCCGGACGCCGCCGGAATCGATCAGGAACAGCACAGCAGCCGGCTTTTCCTTGGCCGCGCGGCGCAGCAAGCCGACGATCTTGGCGCCATGGATTTCGCCGACGGCGCCGCCCATGAACTGCCCTTCCTGGGCGATCACGAAAATCGGCTTTTTTTCCAGTTGACCGTAGCCAATGACCACGCCGTCGTCGAAAGCGCCCGGCAGGTCTAGCTGGGCCAGGTGCGGGCTGGGCTGCGAAGCGACCGGCGGGAGGATTTCGCTGAAGCTGCCGGCGTCGAGCAAGCCGTTGATCCGGGCCCGGGCGGTGGCCTCGAACCAGCTGTGGCGGTTAGCGAGCGACAGGCTCATCGGGCACCTCCCTGATAGTCGGCCAGCGCCTGGGCGAGGCGGAGCGAAACGACGGCCGGCGTCGCCCCCATGTCGTTGATGGCGATGGTGGTGCCGCCGGCCGGATGGCTGGCGGCGAAGTCGCCGAGCACCGCCTGCCAGGTAGCACCGAAACCACGGGCCGAGGTCTTGATGCGAACCTGGCAGCAGGCGGGCTGCTCGCCGGGCTGGACCAGGATTTCCAGGTTGCCGGAGCCGACCACGCCGCACAGCGCGGGATCGGCCGGTCGGCCGCCCGGCTGGGAGTCAAAACGGAATTCGAGAATTTCCATGGCGTTCACCAGTTGCGGAAGCGGGAGGGAGGGGCATACAGGCCGCCGGACCAGCGCACCAGATCCTTGACGGAACGGGCGGCGAGCAGGTCGCGGCTGGCCTGGCGGGGGTCGATGCCGAGATCTTCGGCGCGGCGGATGATGCCGCGGTCGCGCAGGTTCTCGACCATCGCCTTGTCGCGCGCCATGCCGACCGGCGTGAAGCCGGCGACGCCGCGGATGGCCTGCTCGCGCTCTTCCGGCGACCGGCAGAGCAGCAGATTGGCAATGCCTTCCTCGGTGACGATGTGGCTGACGTCGTCGCCGTAGATCATGATCGGCGGCAATTCGGCGCCCATGACCTTTTGCAGCTGCCAGGCGTCGAGCTCCTCGACGAAGACCGGCGCCATGTGCTCGCGGAAAGTCTCGACCATCTGGACAACCAGCTTGCGGCCACGGATGGCGTTCGGCCCGGCTGCCTCGCGCCCAGCTTTCAGCCAGGCCGGGCTGGCGTGGCGCCGGCCGTGCGGGTCGGAGCCCATGTTCGGCGCGCCGCCGAAGCCGGTGATCCGGCCCAGCGTCGCCGTCGAACTGTTGCCGGCCAGATCCATCTGCAGCGTCGAGCCGATGAACATGTCGCAGGCGTAGAGGCCGGCCGTCTGGCTGAAGGCGCGGTTGGAGCGCATGCTGCCGTCGGCGCCGGTGAAGAAGACGTCGGAGCGCGCCGAGATGTAGGCATCCATGCCGACTTCCGAGCCGAAGCAGTGCACCGATTCGACGAAGCCCGATTCGATGGCCGGAATCAGCGTCGGATGCGGATTGAGCGCCCAATGGGTGCAGATCTTGCCCTTCAGGCCGAGATCGGCGGCGTAAGTCGGCAGCAGCAGCTCGATCGCCGCGGTGTCGAAGCCGATGCCGTGGTTCAGGCGCGTCACGCCGTACTCGGCGTAGATGCCCTTGATCGCCATCATCGCCATCAGCACCTGGACCTCGGTGATCTGCGCCGGGTCGCGGGTGAACAGCGGCTCGATGTAGTTCGGGCGCGGCGCCTTGACGGTGAAATCGACCCAGTCGGCCGGCACGTCGACGCGCGGCAGCTTGTCGAGGCGCTCGTTGACCTGGGCGATCACGATGCCGCCCTTGAAGGCGGTGGCTTCGACGATGGCCGGCGTGTCTTCGGTATTCGGGCCGAGATAGAGATTACCGTCGGCATCGGCCGCCTGCGCCGCGATCAGCGCGACGTTCGGCGTCAGATCCATGAAATAGCGGCCGAACAGTTCGAGATAGGTGTGGATGGCCCCGATTTCGATGCGCTGCTGCTGCACCAGCTTGGCCAGCCGGGCGCCCTGCGGGCCGCTGAACGAGAAATCAAGACGGCTGGCCAGACCGCGCTCGAACAGGTCCACATGGCTGGGTAGTGCCAGCACCGACTGGACCATGTTGAGGTCATGGAGACGCGCCGGATCGCAGTCGGCCAGCGAATCGGCGAGGAAATCGGCCTGCTTCTGGTTGTTGCCTTCGAGGCAGACCCGGTCGCCGGGCTGGATGACGGCTTCGAGCAGGTCGATGATACGGTCGACCGGGATTTCCCGGCCAAAACCGAGGCTGGCTGCCCGCTCGAGGCGGCGGCTGCGGCTCTGGCGCTGGGTATCCCAGGCGCGGGAGAAGGGTGCGTTCATACTCGTCGCCTCCTCAGCTCGCCACGCCCATGATCACATCCGGCAGCCAGGTGGCGATGCCCGGAAAGATGCAGAGCAGGAGCACGGCGATGAACATCAGGCCGACGAAGGGCAGCACGCCCCAGACGATGTCCTTGAGCGGGATGTCCGGCGCGACGTTCTTGATGACGAAGATATTGAGCCCGACCGGCGGATGGATCAGGCCCATTTCCATGACCACGGTCATCACGATGCCGAACCAGATCAGGTCGAAGCCGGCAGCTTTCAGCGGCGGCAGGATGATCGGCGCGGTCATCAGGATGATCGACACCGGCGGCAGGAAGAAGCCGAGGACGACGACGAAGATCAGGATGGCAGCAAGCAGCAGCCACTTCGACAGGTGCATGGCGACGATCCATTCGGCGGCCGACTGGCTGATGTGCAGGTAGCTCATCACGTAGGAATAGAGCAGCGACATGCCGATGATGAACATCAGCATGGTCGATTCCTTGAGCGTGCTGTTGAGGATCGGCTTCAGCTGGCTCGGCCGCCAGACGCCGTAGATGCCGGCGATCAGCGCCAGGGCCAGGATGCCGCCGAGGCCGGCGGTTTCCGACGGCGTCGCGTAGCCGCCGTAGAGGGCGACCATGACGCCGATCAGCAGCAGCACGAAGGGAACGACGCGCGGCAGCATGCGGGTCTTGTCGGCGCGGGTCATCCGCATCTCGTCGAGGTAGGCCGACTTGGCGCCGCCGGAATGCCAGACGTCGAGCGCCTGGTTGTATTCCAGCTTGAAGCGGAACACCGCGTAACCGGCAAACAGGAAGACCAGCATCAAGCCCGGCCCGATGCCGGCGAGGAACAGGCGGCCCAGCGACTGCTCGGCGGCGACCGCGAAGAGGATCATGGTGATCGACGGCGGCAGCAGGATGCCGAGCGTGCCGCCGGCAGCGATGATGCCGGCCGCGAAGCCCGGCGAATAGCCGCGCGAGCGCATTTCCGGGATACCAGCACCGCCGATGGCGGAACAGGTCGCCGGGCTGGAGCCGGCCATCGCCGCGAACAGCGCGCAGGCGAAGACGTTGGCGATGCCCAGCCCGCCGGGAATCTTGTGCATCCAGGCGTGGATCGCCAGATAGAGGTCGGCGCCGGCCCGCGAACGGCCGATGGCGGCGCCCTTGAGGATGAACAGCGGAATGGACAGCAGCGTGATGTTGGCCATTTCCTCGAACACGTTCTGGGTGATCGTGTCGGTGGCGGCGGCCGGCATGAAGACCAGCATGAACAGCACGGCAATGGTGCCGAGGGCGAAGGCGATCGGGATGCCGGAGAACATCACGACCAGGGTCCCCAGCCCGTACAAAATACCGATGGTGGATTCGGCCATCTTACTTCTCCTTGCGAACGAGGCCGGCGACCAGCTGGAGCAGGATCTGCAGCGACAACAGGGTCATGCCGAAAGTCATGAAGCCGTAGGGAATCGCCAGCGGGGGCGCCCACGAGGACGAGGTGGTTTGCCCGTCAACCCAGGCTTCGTGCAGCAGCAGCAGCGATTTCCAGGCAAAGAAGCTGCAGAACAGGAAAGACACCAGATCGCAGAAGATCAGCCGCAGCTTGTTGACCAGCGGCGGCAGCAGGCCGGCCAGTGCCTCGATGCCAATGTGGCCGCGTTGCGACTGGACATAGGCGGCACACATGAAGGTGGCGCCGACGAGCAGGAAGACCGACATCTCGTCCTGCCAGTCGGTTGCGATCTTCAGGAAATAGCGCAGGAAGACGCTGCTGCATAGGATCAGCGAAGCGGAAAGCAGCGCGATGGACGACAGGAACATGATCGCCGTGTTCAGGCCCTGCAGCAGGCGATTGATCCCCCCCAGAATCCCGACCTCGGGGATCTCGGGCGCCTTGACGGCGCCCTCCAGTTCGAAGCCGTGGCTCACAGGGTGGCCTCGGCCAGCTTGAGGATACGGGCGCAGCTCTCGTTCTTGCCGGCGAAATCCTTCCACGCCGTGTCGCGGGCGATGGCCTGCCAGCGCTTCACGGTTGCATCGCTCATGTCATAGGCCTTGCCGCCAGCCTTCTGGTAGACCGCCGCCACCGCCTGGTCGTCGGCCCGGGCGCCTTCCAGCGCATAGGCTTCCATCTCGGCGCCGACCGCCATGATCACGTCCTGCTGCGCCTTGGGCAGTTTCTCGAAAACGGCGCGCGACATCAGCAGCGGTTCGAACATGAACCAGTAGGTCTTGCCGCGCCCGGTGGTCAGCGCCTTGCCGACTTCTTCCAGGCGGAAGGAGATCAGGCTGGTCGACGAGGTCATCGCCGCATCGAGCGCACCGGTCTGCATCGCCGCGTAAATTTCGTTGGAGGGCAGGGTCAGCACGGTGGCCCCGGCCTGTTTCAGGACCATGTCCATTTCGCGGCTGCCGCCGCGGACCTTCAGTCCCTTGGCATCCTCCGGCTCGATGATCGGCTTGACGCGGCTGGCGACGCCGCCGGCCTGCCAGATCCAGCTGACGATCAGGACGCCCTTGTCGGCCAGGATATTGGCCAGCGCCTTGCCGATCTCAGCCTTCTTCCAGCTCACCGCCTGCTCGTAGGAGGTGACGATGCCCGGCATCAGGCCGATGTTGGTTTCCGGCACTTCACCGCCAGCGTAAGACAACGGCACCAGCGTCATGTCGAGGGCGCCTTTGCGCACCGAACTGAACTGGGCATTGGTCTTCATCAGCGACGAACCCGGATAGACGGTGCCCTTCAAGGCACCATTGGTCCGCTTGGCGATTTCGGCACTGAAGCGACGGCAGAGACGGTCGCGGAAATCGCCCTCGGTCGCCGTGCCGCCGGGGAACTGGTGAGATATCTTCAGCTCACCCGCGGCCTGCGCCCACAGCAAACCGGGAGCGAAGCCCAGGGCGGGCGCTGCGGCCAGGCCTTTAAGGATGTTGCGCCGTGTTTCGTTCATGGATGTCTCCTCCGGATAAATGAACAAGTAACGAAGACGGTGAACCTCACTGGCTGGCTCATCCTGGATTCAGGAATGCCGCTCTATTGTTTTGTGTTCAAAAATCACCGTTGTGTATACAAGATAGGCATTCATTGAATACTGGTCAACTAATTTCGTATAATTGAATTGTTGCCACATGCCGGAGCACCAATCATGAACAGCCCTGCCGACATTCCCGCCCCTACCCGCCAGTCAGAACGGCTGGGCGAACTGATCGAGGAACGCATCGTTACCGGCGTCTATCCGCCCGGCACGCGGCTCGACGAGCAGGAACTGGCCGATACTTTCGGGGTTTCGCGAACGCCGGTGCGCGAAGCATTAATCCAACTGGCTTCGGTCGGGCTTGTCGAGATCAAGCCGCGACGCGGCGCGACCGTTCCGGAGGTCGGGGCCGACCGGGTCTGCGAAATGTTCGAGGTGATGGCCGAACTGGAAGCGATGTGCGGCCGGCTGGCCGCTCGGCGGATCACGCCAAGCGAACAGGTGGCGCTGCAGGAGGCGCATGGCGCCTGCGAAGCGGCACGCGATGCCGATACGCCCGATGTCTACTACCAGCTCAACGAAGTCTTTCACCAGCGCATCTACGAGGCCAGCCACAACAGTTTCCTGGTCGATCAGGCGACCGCGCTGCATCGCCGCCTGCGCCCCTACCGGCGGTTACAGCTGCGGGTGCGCAACCGGATGGCGACCTCGTTCAACGAGCATCAGGCCATCGTCGACGCCATCACCAAAGGCGATGGCGACCTGGCCTCGGCCCTGCTGCGCTCCCATGTCACGGTACAGGGCGAGCGCTTCGCCGACCTGGTCGCGACGCTGCGCGACTTCAACGCCGGGGTCTGAGGGCCTTCAGCCGATCAGGCTGTAGAGCATCTTGCTGGCGAGCAGGGCGAGAAAGCCGCCGAATGCCCGCTTTAGCTTCTTGACCGGCAGCCTGTGGGCCAGCCGGGCGCCTACCGGCGCCATCAGCATGCTCATGACGACGATACCGACAAAAGCCGGCAGGTAGATGTAGCCCAGGGTGTAGGGCGGCAACCCAGCATCGTTCCAGCCAGCCACGATGTAGCCGATGGCGCCGGCCACCGCGATCGGAAAGCCGAGGGCCGACGAGGTGCCGACCGCCGAATGAATGGCGACGTTGCAAAAGAGCATGAAGGGAATCGACAGGAAACCGCCCCCCGCCGCCACCAGGCTGGAAACGCCACCGATCACCCCGCCGGCGGCGAACAAGCCGGCCGGGCCGGGCAGTTGGCGATGGGCGTGCGGCTTGAAATCGAGGATCATCTGCAGCGAGGCGTAATAAACAATGACGACAAAAATGGCCGTCATCGGCCCGGTCGGCACCTGACCGGCCAGCAGCGAGCCGCCGAAGGTGCCGAGGACCAGACCCGGCGCCAGGTTGCGGACGACGTCCCAGCGCACGGCACCATGCGCGTGGTGGGCCCGCATGCTGGAAACCGACGTGAAAACGATGGTCGCCATCGAGGTCCCCAGCGCCAGATGCATGACGTGTTCCGGCGGAAAGTTCTGGGCAACGAACAGCATATACATGAAGGGCACCAGGGTCAGACCGCCGCCGACGCCGAACAGGCCCGCGACGAAACCGCCGAAGACGCCGAGCAAGGGGTAGGTTAGCCACCAGATCGTCATGGATTTCCGCCCCCCAGGCGGTTGATGAATGCCCACTCCTCGGCGGACACCGGCGTGATCGACAGGCGGTTGCCGCGAGCCAGGAGGCGCATGTTGGCCAGTTCGGGATGCCGGCGCAGTTCGGCCAGCGGCAGGTAGCGCGTCTTCTTCACGAAACGGACGTCGCGCAGCCACCAGCGCGGCTTGTCCGGACTTGATTTCGGGTCGAAATAGGGGTTGACCGCAGGGCCGGCCGTTGTTTCCATGATCGCAGCAAACTGGGTTTCATCCGGATAGGGTTCGGAAGCGATTTCGCAGATGCCGGCGATTCCCGGCTCGGCACAGCCGGAATGGTAAAAGAAGGCGAGATCGCCGATGGCCATCGCATCGCGCATGAAATTACGCGCCTGATAGTTGCGTACGCCGAACCACGGCACGGTCTGCGCCTTCGCCAGATCGTCGATCGACACCTCGTCCGGTTCGGATTTCATCAGCCAGTACTGCATCCTGCCACCCTGAAAAATGGAAACGGGCGACAGAGTGATCTGTCGCCCGTTGGATTTGGTCCCCGCGAGTGCCGTCAGGCCGGCATCCTGAACCTGGGTTCAGAGTGGCTGCGTTCCTCCCGTTTCAGGCGCCCTCGCAAAGAGTGCGCACAACAACGGTTTCAACGGTCCGCAACCGATGCCAATCAGCATTGGTTCAAGGAATGTATGGCCTTAACAAACACCGCAGGGAACACTCGGCGGGCGGCGCCGGCAACTTCCGGTCAAATATCCAGTTGCTGCTGGGGCGCCAGCACGGCATCCAGCCGCGCTCCCATGTCATCGATTCTACGCTTCGTTTCGGAAGTATCAACCGCTTCCGCAAACTCTTTCTGCGCCGCGCCCGACGCCCCGGACAAATGCTCGTGGGCGATGTTCAGCGCGGCCATCACGGCGACGCGCTCGGCGATGGTGTTCTTGGTGCGCTGGGCAATATCGCGCATCTTGTTATCGACCAGATCGACAGCTGCCAGCAAGGCATCGCGCTCTTCCGGCAAACAGGCCACACGGTATTCCCGGCCCATGATCTTGACGTCAAGGAAATTCGGCTCGCCGCTCATCTCAGGCATCCTCGGGAAGCTTGTCCATCAGGCCTTCGAGGCGCTCGCGCGCGGCCGTCATCGTCTGCCGCAGATGCAGCCGCTCGGCCTCCGCCGCAGCCATCTGATTTCGCAAAACCTCGTTCTCGGCGCGCAACTGTTGCACCAGGGCAACCACCTGTTCAATCTTGCTTTCGAGCGTTTCGAGTTCCGCATTCATGGCGCGAACTATAGAGGTAAAAATGCCGCGTGGTCAAGGACTAAGCCATTATTCTCAAAGTGCTTTATAGCAAACGCTGCGCTCCGCTTGATGCACCGCAACACAGACAAGGGTAGAATGCGCGCCGTGTCAGGTGCTGCGTGCGGATTCTCCAAACGCAGTTAAACGGGAAAGCGGTGCGTCTCCAACGAGACCATTCCGCTGCTGCCCCCGCAACGGTAAGCAAGTGCGGGCGTATCACAAAGGCCACTGGGAAGCATCCTGGGAAGGCGATACGTCAAGACTTGCGAGCCCGGATACCGGCCTGGGACAAATCGCGGAAGTGCCACGGGGGTGTGGTGCCGGTTGTCGCAACCAGCCTTTCCCCTGGCATTTCCTTGTCAATGCTGTTCCGGCATGCGGGGACGCCTGCCGGGAAAGGGAAATCATGTATCCACGCATCAAGCCGCTGGCGGCACTCCTGCCCGCCCTCTTCGCCATTCCGGCCCAAGCCCAGCAACTGGCACTGCTCGACCCGGTCGTCGTCACGGCAACCCGTCAAACGCAGCGCGCCAACGAGGCTATTGCCGATGTGACGATCATCGACAAGCAGGACATCGAAAACGCCGGTCCAACCACGACGCTGGCCGAATTGCTGGGCCGCAGCACCGGCATTGAATTCAGCCGCGCCGGCGGCCACGGCGCCGACGAAAATATTTATATTCGGGGCACCAATAGCGGTCACGCCCTGATTCTGGTTGATGGGATTCGAATCAACTCGGCCACCACCGGCGCCACGGCGATCCAGATGATCCCGCTGTCACAGGTCGAACGTATTGAAGTGCTGCGCGGTCCGGCCTCGGCGCTCTATGGCTCCGATGCCATTGGTGGCGTCATCCAGATTTTCACGAAGAATGCAGGCGACGCTCCCCAATTGGCGATCCAGGCCGGTGCCGGCAGCGCTTCCGCCTACGAAACCAACATCGCCCACACCAACCGGATCGGTAATTTCGCCTACGGCATCAAGGCCGGCGTCAGCGGCACACAGGGCATCAACGCCATCGAGTCACCAGGCTACCCGGGCTACAACCCGGACAAGGACGGCTACCGCAGCGCCAACCTGAATCTCAATGCGAGCTATCGTTTCAATGCGGACACTGAAATCGGCGCCGGTTTTTTCGAAACGCAGACAACCAGTCGCTACGACGCTTACCAGTGGGACCCGAACGTGCTGCCGTGGGGTGCCAGCGTCAACGCCAATCGCAATTACGAGATGAAGCACCGTACCGCCGGCGCCTACACCTATCTCAGCTTGGCTCCGACTTCGATCTGGAAATCGACCGTGCGCATCGCCCAGGGGGTCGACCGGACGGAAAGCCCGGAATCGGTCGTCGGCGACCCGATCAGCCTCTTCAAGACCACCCAGAATCAGTACACTTGGCAAAACGATATCGTGCTGCCGGTCGGCACACTGTTGGCCGGACTGGAACGCCTTGAGCAGGAAGTCGATTCAACCAAGGATTACTCGGTCAAGTCGCGTTCGATCAATTCCGCCATGCTAGGCTGGAATGCCACGCTCGGCGCCCATGCCGTCCAACTGAACCTGCGCAGTGATGATAATTCGCAGTTCGGCCAGCACCAGACCTGGCTGGCCGGTTACGGCTACCGCCTCACCCCGGCGTGGCGCATCGCCACAAGCATCGGCACAGCCTTCAAGGCGCCGACCATGAACGACCTGTATTTCCCGACAACGCCGGGCGTCGGCGGCGGCAACCCCAACCTGCTGCCGGAAGAGTCACGCAATGCCGAAATTTCGTTGCGCTTCCAGCAGGGCGTCAATCACGCCCGAGTGACCTATTTCCACAACAAGATCGAGAACCTGATCCAGTGGACCACCGATCCAGTGACGTACTATTCGACACCAGCCAATGTCGGACAGGCGAAGATCGAAGGGATCGAACTGGCTGCCGGCACAGCCATCGGCAACTGGCTACTGAATGCAAACGCCACCTTCCAGGACCCGAAAGACGAAGATACCGGCCAGCAATTGCGTCGCCGCGCCAAAGCCTTCGGTACACTGTCAGCCAGCTATGTCACCGGACCCTTCAAAGGAGGCGTCGAGTTGAAACTGGTGGGTACCCGCTATGACGATCCACACTGGCAGACCGGCAACAACCAGGTTCGCATGGGCGGCTACGCGCTGACCAACCTCTTCGCCGAATATGCGGTTGCCAAGGACTGGAAGCTGTTTGCCCGCATCGACAACCTGTTCGACAAGGAATACGACATCGCCCGTTCTACCAACGTCATCTACGGAACGCCCGGCATGACTGCCTTTGCCGGCATTCGCTACACGCTGCAGTAATTATGCCCACCCGCCGTCGCGCTTTCCTGATCCTGCTTGGCCTGAGCCTGTTGGCCCTGCTCAGCATCGGGCTGGCGCTGACGGCGGGCAGCATGCAGGTTCCTCCGGCCAGCATCCTGGCTGGATTGCTCGGCAGGGATGTACCGGGCGCCGATATCGTCATCGAACTGCGCCTGCCGCGGGCCCTCACCGGCTTTGCCTGCGGCGGCCTGCTCGCCCTGGCCGGGGCGCTGATGCAGGTGCTGCTGCGCAATCCGCTGGCCGATCCTTACGTGCTCGGAATCTCCGGCGGCGCCGGAGTCGGGGCGATGTTCGGGATGCTGCTCGGCTGCTCGGTCCTCGGCGTCGACAGCCTCGCCTTTACCGGTGCCTTCGGGGCCATGCTGCTGGTTTTCGGGTTGGCCCACGGCGACGGTAGCTGGACGCAGACCCGCCTGCTGCTGACCGGCGTCATCGTCGCCGCCGGCTGCGGCGCGCTGGTCGCGCTGATGCTGACCATCGCTGAAGAAAGCAAGCTGCGCGGCATGCTGTTCTGGTTGATGGGCGATCTCGGGCAGGCCGGTCAGTGGTGGCCCGCCCTGCTCGCCCTGGGCGTCGCCCTGCTGCTCACCATGCCCTTTGCCCGCGAACTGAATCTGTTGTCGCGCGGCCTGATGCAGGCCCAGGCGCTGGGCGTCTCGGTCACCCGGCTGCGTTACGCGATTTATCTGCTCGCTTCTCTGGCCACCGCCGCCTCGGTCACCACGGCCGGCTCGATCGGCTTCGTCGGCCTGATCATTCCGCACCTGGTCCGCCTGGCCACCGGCAACGACCAGCGCCTGCTGCTGCCCGCCGCGGCGCTGGCCGGCGGTTCGCTGCTGGTCCTCGCCGACACGCTGGCACGAACCCTGGTTGCGCCGCAGCAGCTACCGGTCGGGGTGCTGACGGCGCTGATCGGTGTCCCGGTCTTCCTGTTTCTGCTCTCACGGCAGCCAAAATGAATCAGGCGCTGCTCGAAACCCGCCAATTGCGCGTCGACATCGGCGGCAAGACAGTCGTCGATTGCCTCGACCTGAGCATCCGCCCCGGTGAGTCCATCGCCATCCTGGGCCGTAACGGTGCCGGCAAGTCCACGCTGCTGTCGACCCTGGCCGGCCTGCGCCCGCCGGCCGCCGGCCAGGTATTGTTCGCGGACACGGATGCCGGCCAGCTGCCACCGCGCCAGGCCGCGCTGCATCGGGCCTGGCTGGGGCAGTTCCAGTCCGACCCCTTCGGCTCGACAGTGTTGGAAACGGCACTGACCGGCCGCCATCCGCACCTCGGGCGCTGGGACTGGGAAACCACCCAAGACGCCGAACTGGCAAAAAGCGCCCTCCAGGCCGTTGGCCTCGAGGGCATGGCCAGCCGGCAGATTCACACCCTGTCCGGCGGCGAACGCCAGCGCCTGGCGATTGCCACGCTGCTGACCCAGGCGGCACCGCTCTACCTGCTCGACGAGCCGCTGGCGCACCTCGACCTCAACCACCAGATGGCGGTGCTCGAACTATTCGCCGGCGCAGCGCACGACTGTGGCGCCGGGGTCATCATGGTGCTCCACGATCCGGCACTGGCCCACCGCTTCTGTGACCGCGCCCTGCTCGTCTTCGGCGACGGCCGCACCGAGATTGCTGCGGTCGACACCATTCTGACGGCAAATACGCTGTCCGAACTCTACGGCTATGGCTTGCGTCAGCTGGAAGACGCCGGCTATCGCTGCTTCATTCCGGAATAGAAATCATGACCATTACCCACCAAGAACGGATGCAAAAGAAAAAGGCTGTCATCGACAGCCAGATCATGGCGGCGCAGGAAGCACGCGGCGTCCTGGTCATCAACACCGGCAACGGCAAGGGCAAGTCGAGCGCCGCTTTCGGCGTCGTTGCCCGCGCCCTCGGCCACGGCCTGAAGGTTGGCGTCGTCCAATTCGTCAAGGGCCGCTCGGACACCGGCGAGGAGGCCTTCTTCCGTCGGCAGCCCGACGTCAGCTGGCATGTCGGTGGCGAAGGCTTCACCTGGGAAACTCAGGACAAGGAGCGCGATGCCCGGGCAGCCCATGCGGCCTGGGAAGTCGCCTGCGACCACCTGGGCAATCCGGAAATCGGTCTCGTCGTGCTCGACGAAATGACCTACGCCTTTAAATACGGCTGGCTCGACCTCGATATCGTCATCGCCAAGCTGCTCACCCGCCCGCCGATGCAGCACGTCATCATCACCGGCCGCGCCGCACCGCAGGCGCTGCGCGATGCTGCCGATACGGTCAGCGACATCGGCATGGAAAAACATGCCTTCCAGAGTGGCGTCCAGGCGATGCCCGGACTCGAATTCTGATGCCGGCCTGTCCAGCGCTGCTCGTCGCCGCCCCCGCTTCCGGCCAGGGCAAGACCACCGTCACCGCTGCTCTGGCCCGGCTGCACACGCGGCAAGGCCGGCGCGTCACCGTCTTCAAGTGCGGGCCGGATTTCCTCGATCCGCAGATTCATGCCGTGGCCAGCGGTCGACCGTGCCAGAACCTCGACCTCGGCATGTGCGGCGAGGCTGATGCCCGCTGGCGCCTGGCGCGGGCCGCCGCGGAGTCCGACCTGATCCTGATCGAGGGCGTCATGGGCCTGTTCGATGGCAGTCCTTCCGCCGCCGATCTCGCCCAACGTTTTGCCATCCCGGTCATGGCCCTGATCGATGCCGGGGCGATGGCCCAGACATTCGGCGCCGTCGCCCACGGCCTCGCCACCTACCGGCCCGCGTTGCCCTTTGCCGGCGTCCTCGCCAACCGGGTCGGCAGCGCCGGCCACACCGCCATGCTGCACGCCAGTCTGCCGGCTGGCATGGGCTGGTTCGGCGCCCTGCCACGGTCCACTGAAAGCCTGCCCGAACGCCACCTCGGCCTTCTCCAGGCGGCGGAAATCGGTGACCTCGAAGCCCGCCTCGACAAGCTGGCCGATGCCCTGGCGGACAGCGCCACGGTCGACCTCCCCCAAGCAGTCAATTTCGAAACATTTCCCGCCCCGGAAATCGAACCCCGGCTTGCCGGCAAGCGTATCGCCATCGCCCGCGATGCGGCCTACGCCTTCATCTACCCGGCCAATCTGGAAACACTGACGGCGCTCGGCGCCGAACTTTGCTTTTTCTCGCCGCTGGCCGGCGAGGCGCTGCCCGAATGCGACGCCCTCTGGCTGCCTGGCGGCTATCCCGAACTGCACGCCGCGCCACTCAGTCGCCGTAGCGATCTATGGGCGGCGCTGAATGCCCACGTTGCGGCCGGCAAGCCACTACTCGCCGAATGCGGCGGCATGATGAGCCTGTTCGAGGCGATTGTTGACCAGGCCGGCACCAGCCATCGCTTCGGCGGCCTGCTGCCCGGCCGCTCGCTGATGCAAAAGCGGCTGGTGGCGCTCGGCACGCAGTTCGCCGAATTGCCGGAAGGCCGGCTGGCCGGCCATACCTTCCATTACTCGCAGAGCGAGACGCCGCTCGCTCCGCTGAGCCGCACCCAAACTGCCGAGGGCCGCGACGGCGAGGCGATCTACCGGCAGGGGCGGCTGACCGCCTCCTACGTTCATTTCTACTTTCCGGCCAATCCGGAGGCGGTGGCCAGACTTTTCCAGGCCCCCTGAATCTTCGGTTTTTACGGACATTGACGCAGGAAAGACGTAATTTTTCAGCAAACGGAAGCGGGTACACTACGCCCTGTAACTTTCCCCCATGGAGACAAGCATGAAGAATTTCGCCTTGATGGCTGCGGCCCTGATCCTCGGCTTCACGCTGCAGATCGGCGATGCCGAAGCCAAACGCCTCGGTGGCGGCACCTCGTCCGGCATGCAGCGCCAGTCGGTTGCGCCGAGCAAGAGTACCACCGCCGCCCCGACCCAGACGCAGCCAACCGCACCGACCGCCGCTCCGCAAGCGCAACCCAAACGTTCATGGATGGGGCCGCTGGCCGGACTGGCCGCCGGCCTGGGCCTGGCCGCACTGGCTTCGCATTTCGGCTTTGGCGAAGGCCTGGCCAACTTCATGATGATCGCCCTGCTGGCCATGGTCGTGATCGGCGTCATCGGCTACTTCCTGCGCAAGAAGGCGGCCGCCCACCCGGGCGGCATGCAGTACGCCGGAGCCAGCCACGCTTACGGCAACCCGGCGCCGCGCGAGGCGGAATTCATTCCCGCCGGGGGCAGCAACCGTGCAGCCTCGCCGATTGCGTCTGGCGGTAGCGGCAACATTCCGGCCGGTTTCGATGTTGATGCTTTCGTCCGTAACGCCAAGGTCAATTTCATCCGCCTGCAGGCTGCCAACGATGCCGGCAACCTTGATGACATCCGCGAATTCACTTCGCCGGAAATGTTCGCCGAGGTCAAGATGGGCATGGCCGAACGGGGCAACGCCAAGCAGGAAACCGATGTCGTCCAGCTTGATGCCGAGGTGCTCGATGTCACCGAGGAAAGCGGCCGTTACATCGTCAGCGTTCACTTTACCGGCCTGGTCCGCGAGGAGAAGGATGCGGCAAGCGTGGCGCTCGACGAAATCTGGCACATGACCAAGCCGGCCGACAACAGCCGCGGCTGGGTTCTGGCCGGCATCCAGCAAGTCCAGTAAAACTCGACGCCTGGACAAAGCCGGCAGGGGCGATGGCCCTTGCCGGCTTTTTTCTTGCGCCCGAACTAAGGGCTGGCCACGGCCCAAGGCCCGCCATCCGCTGACGGCTCAGGTACAATCTTCCGACAATAACGATGTGCTGGTTTATCCGGTGTGTCATCGGAGGGAGCGTTGAGTACTGGCCACACAATCCGGAGGAAAATCGCCCTGGCCATTGCCGCTTCGCTGGGTATTGGCCTTCTGCTTTCCTTCCTGATTTTTTCGGTACGCGAAATCGAACAGCGGCGGCAGGCGAAAACCACCGAGCTGTTCGCCATGGCCGACGTGGTTGCCTTCAACGCCTCGGCCGTGGTCGAGTTCAACGACATCAAAGGCGCCAAGCAACTGCTCAGTTCCTTCGGCGAACACCCCGACGTGGTCTCCGTCCGCCTGCTCGGGCTCGGTTCGGATTTCCACTATCACTTCAATGCAGCCGACCGCCAGTTGCCGGCCCAGGTGGCGCTGGGCGACCAGCCGCATCACGAGCGGGCGACCTATGCCGATTGGTCGAATGTCACCGTTGCCGTGCCGATCCGCTCGGCCGACGGCGTCGGCGTCGTCGGCACCGTTTCGATCACGGCCAGCCTGGATGCGGTCTGGCGGACGATTCTCTGGAATCTGGCCCTTTCCCTGCTGGCGCTGACCGTCTCCTTCGTCATTGCTTTCGCAATTGGCCGCCAGATGCTGGCGTCAATTCTGGCGGCTCTCGGCTCGCTGACCAAGACGGCGCAATACGTCGCCGAATCGAAAGATTATTCCCGCCACGCCCGGATCTACTCGGACGACGAGATCGGTCGCCTCGGCGAAGCCTTCAATACCATGCTCACCGAGATCGCCGTGCGCGACCGGCAACTGGCCGATCAGCGCAATCACCTGGAGGATACCGTCCAAGAGCGAACCCAGGCGCTTTCGGTGGCCAAGGAGGAAGCCGAAGCCGCCAGCCGCGCCAAGAGCACCTTTTTGTCGAACATGAGCCACGAGCTGCGCACGCCGATGAATGCCATCATCGGCATGACCTACATGCTCAGGCGCCACAATGCCGATCCGTCCCAGATGGACAAACTGGCCAAGATCGACAATGCCGCCAGCCACCTGTTGCAGTTGCTCAACGACATTCTCGACCTGTCGAAAATCGATGCCGAGCGTATGACCCTGGAGCAGACCGCCTTTGCGCTGCCCACCCTGCTCGACGAACTGACCAGCCTGCTGACGCCGCGCGCCGAGTCGGCCCGTCTGCACTTCACGGTCGATATCGACCGGCAACTCGAGAACATGCGCCTGCTCGGCGATCCGCTACGCCTGCAGCAGGTGCTGCTCAATCTGGCCGGCAATGCGATCAAATTTACCGAGCGCGGCGAAGTACGTGTCGTCGCCCGGCTGCTCGACCATGACGGCACGTCCGTCAGGCTGGAATTGGCGGTCCGGGACACCGGTATCGGCATCGCGCCGGAAGCGATCGAACGTATTTTCAATCCCTTCGAACAAGCCGACGGTTCGACGACCCGAAAATTTGGCGGCACCGGGCTTGGCCTGCCGATTTGCCAGCGCCTGGTACGCCTGATGGGTGGCGAAATCGACGTCGTCAGCACGCCTGGCGGCGGCAGCGTCTTTTCCTTCGCCATCCGTCTCGGGCGCGCCGAGGCGCTGGTCACCCCGCAACTCGATGCCCGGCAGTCGGGGGCCGCAGCCGAAAGCGTCTTGCGCACTGAGTTTGCCGATATTTACGTCCTGGTCGCCGAAGACGACTGGGTCAATCAGGAAGTCTCGCTCGAACTGCTGCGCGAAACCCTGGGACTGAATGTCGACATTGCACCGGACGGGGCAAAAGCGCTGGAAATGGCGCTCAAACGCCGCTATGACCTGATCCTGATGGACATGCAGATGCCCGAACTGGACGGCATCGGCGCCACCCAGGCCATCCGCGGGATTGGCTGTTACGCCGACGTGCCGATCATCGCCATGACCGCCAATGCCTTTGCCGAAGACCGTACCCAGTGCCTCGACGCCGGCATGAACGATTTCATCGCCAAACCGGTCGATCCCGACAATCTGTTCAGCATGATGCTGCACTGGCTGCGGCAAGGCCAGCCGATGGCGCTCAGCTCGAACAGCTGACTTCCAGGCCGCTCGCCCAGTCGGGCGGCAAGGCCGCGTAATCGGCAAACTCCGGCTGTTCATCGTAGGGCCGGCGCAGGCAGCTCAGCAGGCGTTGCACTTCGGAAAAATCCTTCTCCTTGGCCTTGCGGATCGCCACTTCGGCCAGCCAGTTGCGCAGCACGTACTTGGGATTGACCGCCTGCATCGCGGCCTGCCGTTCGTCGTCGGCCCACGGTGTCCGGGCCAGCCGGGCGCGCCAGGCGTCGAGCCAGGCATCGCAGGCGCTACGATCGATGAAGAGATCGCGAAACGGGGCATCCATTTTTGCCTGATTTGCCCGCTCATCCCCGGGGCCGGCCGTTGCTGCCGTAGGCGTAGCATTCAGCCGGGAGAGGGTCCGGAAGAAGCTCGTGAAGTCCGGCCGGTGCTGCTGCAGAAAACCAAAGGTCTCGCCAATGAAATCGACATCTTCCGGCAGTGCCTCGCGCAGGCCGAGCTTGGCGCGGAACAGCTGTTCGAAACGGCCTTCGAAGGCAGGGCCGTAAGTCTCGTCCACCGCCGCCCGGGCCATCGCCGGGTCTTTCAACAAGGGCAGGAAGGCGTCGGCCAGACAGTAGAGGTTCCATTGGGCGATCGCCGGCTGATTGCGATAGGTGTAGCGCCCGTGGGCATCAGAGTGGTTGCAGATATGGCCAGCATCGAATGATTCCATGAAACCGAAGGGGCCGTAATCGAGGGTCAGGCCGAGGATGGACATGTTGTCGGTGTTCATCACGCCGTGCATGAAGCCGA
>CAMLHL010000046.1 GCA_946479855.1 uncultured Pseudomonadota bacterium | reverse complement strand
AGGGCTATTATCCGGCGCTACTCGGACGTGAAGATGCCCTGATTTTCGACAAGGAGCTGGCATGAGCCTGAGCCGCGAACAGATGCTGGTCGAGATGGGCATTACGCCGATCTGGGTGTTGCGCGATACGCTACCGGAAGTATCGGCGATCGGGGAGCCACCCGTGGCGCCGGTCGGGGCCGTTGCTGCCATGCCGCCGCCGGTCGAGAAAGCGCCAATTTCAGTCCCGGCTTCGCCGTCGGATACCAATGCTCCGGGCATGGCGGCACCGCCTGATTTCCGGAATGATTCGCTGGAATGGCCGGAATTGGCCCGCCGGGTTGCCGAATGCCGGGCCTGCACGCTGTGCGAACAGCGCAAGCAGGCCGTTTTGGGCGTCGGCGACCTTAATCCGGAATGGTTGTTCATCGGTGAAGGGCCGGGAGCCGAAGAGGATGCCAGAGGCGAGCCCTTCGTCGGCCAGGCCGGCAAACTGCTCGATAGCATGCTGGCCTCGCTCGATATCGCTCGCGGCAACCGGGCCTACATCGCCAATGCCGTGAAATGCCGGCCGCCCGGCAATCGCACGCCGGAAGCGGCGGAAATCGCTGCCTGCTGGCCTTACCTGGAACGCCAGATCGCCTTGCTCAAGCCGAAGATCATCGTTTTGCTCGGTAAGGTCGCCGTGCATGCCGTGCTACATGATGACAAGTCGCTGGCTGCGCTGCGCGGCAAGCGCTTCGAATACGCGGGAATTCCGGTAGTGGTGACCTATCACCCGGCCTATCTGCTGCGCAATCTGCCGGACAAGGCCAAGGCCTGGGAGGACCTGCTGTTCGCCCGCCGCACGCTACGCCAGCAGATGACGCCGGAGCTGCCGTTCTAGGGCTTAATGGTGGGCGGAGTCGTCAAGGTGCTGGACGTCGTCCTGCACCGCCTGATTGGCGATATGGCGCTGGCGGATCATGTACATCAGGCCGCTGACGAACAGTCCGAACAGGGTGACCACCCAGTAGATCGACAGGTCCATCTTGACCATCAGGTAGTACAGCCCGGTCATCAGCAGGATGGAGATGTTTTCGTTGAAGTTCTGCACGGCGATCGAGTGCCCGGCGCCCATCAGGATGTGGCCGCGGTGCTGGAGCAGGGCGTTCATCGGCACGACGAAGAAGCCGGAGAGGCCGCCGATGAGGATCAGTAGCGGCACGGCCAGCCAGACTTCATGGACGAAATTCATGATCAGGACGATCAGCCCCATGGCGATGCCGAGCGGGATGACGCGGACCGATTTTTTCAGGGTGATGAATTTGGCGGCGGCGATGGCGCCGACCGCGACACCGACGGCAACCACGCCCTGAAGCATCGAGGCCTTGGAGAGACCAAGGCCGAGTGCGGTTTCCGACCACTTGATGACGATGAACTGGAGCGTTGCACCGGCCCCCCAGAACAGTGTGGTGACGGCCAGCGAGATCTGGCCGAGCCGGTCGCGCCAGAGCAGGGTCAGGCAGTGATTGAATTCGTGGAGCAGGAACCACGGATTTCTCTTTAAAACTTTGTGGTCGACGCCGGTGTCCGGAATGTAAAGATTGAACACGGCAGCCAGGAGGTAGAGTCCGGCGACGATGGACAATGCCATTTCGCCCACCGTGTCGATGCCGGTTTCGAGCAGCGGGAAATCGAATTCCAAGAGATGCTGGGCGACGTCCGGACGAATCAGGGTGCCGCCGATGACGACGCCGAGGATGATCGCACCGACGGTCAGGCCTTCGATCCAGCCGTTGGCGACGACGAGCAGGCGGTGCGGCAGATATTCGGTCAGGATGCCGTACTTGGCCGGCGAGTAGGCGGCGGCGCCGAGACCGACCACGGCATAGGCGGCCAGTGGATGAGCGCCAAAGAACATCATGCAACAGCCGACGATCTTGATGCCGTTGCTGATCAGCATGACCCGGCCCTTGGGCATCGAGTCGGCAAAGGCGCCGACGAAGGCGGCGAGCAGGACGTAGGAGACGGTGAAGAAGGTTTTGAGCAGCGGCTCGTATTCAGCCGGTGCGTGCATCTCGCGCAGGGCGGCGATGGCGGCGATCAGCAGGGCGTTGTCAGCCAGCGCGGAAAAAAATTGCGCGGCCATGATGATGTAAAAGCCTAACGGCACGAAGAATTTGTCTCTTATATTACTTTGGGCGAGGTTTATACCACGGTTAGGATTGGACGCAAGGCTTGCGCTGTTGTCTTTGATGTGCATCGTTCCGCCATGGTGTTCTGAAAACGCCGAGTTTGTGTCCGGCTGGTTATGGCTTGATGACGGCCGCCGGATTCCCTTGCCTGAGAACGCCCCAAGCTTGGCAGCAACGAGGGCTCCACGGTCGACGCCAAATTTTGGCCAAAATCGAAGATGGGGCGCGGAAGCGGCGCGGAATGTGATTGAATATCGGCCGCACACTTCCAGGGAGAAACATCATGGCTGACCGGCGTTTGCAGGTTTTTCATGCCGTAGCCAAACATCTGAGCTTTACGCGGGCGGCCGATGCCTTGTTCATGACGCAGCCGGCCGTGACCTTCCAGATCAAGCAACTGGAGGAGCAGTACAGCACCCGCCTTTTCGAACGGCGGCACGGCAGCATTTCGCTGACGCCGGCCGGTGAAGTGGTGCTCTCCTACGCCGAAAAGATACTGGCCCTGTCCGATGAGATGGAAATCCGCCTCGGCGAAATGACCGGTGAAATGCGCGGCCCCTTGCTGGTCGGCGCCAGCACGACCATTGCCGAATTCATGCTGCCGCGCGTCCTCGGTGAATTCAACGCCCTTTATCCGCAGGTGCGGGCGCGGCTGATCGTCGCCAACTCCGAGAGCATCGAGGGCCGGGTCGCCGAACATACCCTCGATGTCGGGCTGATCGAGGCGCCGGCCAAGATCGGCGGCCTGACCAGCCAGATCTGCTGCGAGGACGAACTGCAGGCCATCTGTGCGCCGGACTATCCGCTGGCCGGGATGAAGTCGGTGACGCCGAAAGCGCTGGCTGAATATGAATTCATTTCGCGCGAACCGGGCTCCGGCACGCGCGAAATCACCGATGCCTATTTCCGCGATCACAAGATCGCCCCCGACAGTCTCAAGATGCAGATGGAGCTGGGCAGTCCCGAGGCTCTCAAAGGCGTCGTCTCCACCGGCCTCGGCTTTGCCATCGTGTCGCGGGCGGTGGTCGAGAAGGAAACTCAACTCGGCGAACTGGTCGCCATTCCGCTCAAGCCGCCGCTGACGCGCAGCCTCTACCTGGTTTTCCCGACCGATCGTTTTCAGTCGCGGCTGACCGCTACCTTCATCGATTTTGCCAAGGGCAAGCTGAAGGAACTGGCCTTATGAAAATTTCGCGCCCCATCCGCGTCCGCATTGCACCGGCGGCGATCCTGCACAACTATCGGCTGGCCAAGCAGCATGCGCCCCGCTCGCGCGCCTGGGCGGTGGTCAAGGCCAACGCCTACGGGCACGGGCAATGGCGGGCGGTCGAAGCCCTGCGCGCTGAGGCCGACGGTTTCGCCATGCTCGAATGCGAGAATGCCGTCGCCCTGCGCGAGGCCGGAGTCACCCAGCCCATCCTGCTACTGGAAGGTGTGTTCAGTGCGCGCGACGTGCGCGCCGTCGTCGAGCATCGGCTGACCTCGGTCATCCACTGTCTCGAGCAGCTCGAATTGCTGGTCAATAACGGACGTTTTGACAGGCCGCTGGCCTTGTGCCTGAAGCTCAACACCGGCATGAACCGCCTCGGCTTCACGGCGGCGACCCTGCCGCGGGCGTGGGAAATCCTGCGCCAGCTGCCGCAGGTCGAGGTGACGCTGATGACCCATTTTGCCGACGCCGACGGCGAACGTGGCGTCGGCGGGCAACTCGAGCGTTTTTGCGAATTGGCCGGCGACTGGCAGGGGCCGGTCAGCCTCGGCAATTCGGCGGCCATCCTGCGCCACCCCGAGGCACATGGCGACTGGGTGCGGCCGGGCATCATGCTTTATGGTGCCAGCCCGTTTGCCGGGCTGAGCGCTGATGAGTTCGGGTTGCAGCCGGTAATGACGCTGGAAAGCGCGATTATCGGCGTCCAGGATCTCGTCCCCGGCGACCGCGTCGGTTATGGCGGCACCTTCACCGCCGAGCGGCCGATGCGCATCGGCGTCGTCGCCTGCGGTTATGCCGACGGTTATCCGCGTCATGCGCCGAGCGGTACGCCGATCGCCGTGATGGGGCGGCGGACGCGGACCATTGGCCGGGTGTCGATGGATATGCTGGCCTGCGACCTGAGCGATATTCCCGAAGCTGGGGTCGGTGCGCCGGTGACTTTGTGGGGCAGGGGTGTTGGCGGCATTGTGCCGGCCGACGAGGTGGCCGCTGCCGCCGGCACCATCGCCTACGAACTGTTCTGCGCCGTGGCGCCGCGCGTGCCGGTCATCGTTGATTAGATGGCCACGATCATGGAAAGAGTCGCTGGCCCTACGGTCAACGTCTGAAAATGGCAAAAACCAAAACCCTCTATAGCTGCACCGAGTGCGGCGCGACCAGCCCGAAGTGGCAGGGCCAGTGCCCGGGCTGCAACCAGTGGAACACGCTGGTCGAAACGGTCGCCGAGAAGGCGCCGATCAACAGCCGCTTCGAGTCGCTGGCGCCGGCGGCGAAACTGCAGAATCTGTCGGAAATCGAGGCGCGCGAAGTCGAGCGGATCGCCACCGGCATCGGCGAATTCGACCGCGCCCTCGGCGGCGGCCTGGTCAATGGCGGCGTCGTGCTGATCGGCGGCGATCCCGGCATCGGCAAGAGCACGCTGCTGCTCCAGGCCCTGGCCCATCTGTCGGCGACCAACAAGGTGCTCTACGTCAGCGGCGAGGAATCGGGCGAGCAGGTCGCCCTGCGGGCCCGCCGGTTGGGGCTGGATACCCGTCGCCTGCAACTGATGGCGGAGATCAACCTGGAGCGCATCCTGGCCACCCTGCAGGCCGAGCAGCCGGTGGTTGCGGTGATCGACTCGATCCAGACGCTGTGGTCCGATCAGTTGTCCAGCGCCCCGGGGTCGGTGGCGCAGGTCCGCGAATGCGCGGCGCAACTGACGCGGCTGGCCAAGCAGGCCGGCATCACGGTCATCCTCGTCGGCCACGTGACCAAGGAGGGCGCGCTGGCCGGGCCGCGCGTGCTCGAGCATATCGTCGACACCGTGCTTTATTTCGAGGGCGACACCCATTCCAGCTTCCGGCTGGTCCGTGCCTTCAAGAACCGCTTCGGCGCGGTCAATGAACTCGGCGTCTTCGCCATGACCGAAACCGGCCTCAAGGGAGTCAGCAACCCGTCAGCCCTGTTTCTGTCGCAGCATGGACAGGACGTCCCGGGCTCCTGCGTGATGGTGACGCAGGAAGGGACGCGGCCGCTGCTGGTCGAAATCCAGGCCCTGGTCGATTCGGCCCACGGCAATCCGCGCCGGCTGACCGTCGGCCTCGATCCGCAGCGCCTGGCCATGCTGCTGGCGGTCTTGCATCGCCATGCCGGTATCGTCTGCTTCGATCAGGATGTCTTCGTCAATGCCGTCGGTGGCGTCAAGATTACCGAGCCCGCCGCCGATCTTGCAGTATTGTTATCGATTACATCATCTTTAAAAAACAGACCCTTGCCGTCTAAACTTATTGTGTTTGGTGAAGTCGGCCTGGCCGGTGAGATCCGCCCGGCACCGCGTGGCCAGGAGCGCTTGAAGGAAGCCGCCAAGCTCGGCTTCACCCGGGCGCTGATTCCCGAGGCGAATCGCCCGAAGCAGGCCATTCCCGGCATGGAGGTTATTGCCGTCAAGCGCGTCGAGGAGGCGGTGGCGCGGATACGCGAGATGGAATAAGCTGACGGAATACTTCTGTCGGCATATATGTTCAATCTCTCGCGCTATTTCTCGACGGTCAGTTTCATCCTCATTGTTCTGGCTGCTGGCGTTCTGGGTCCCTTGTACCGGCAGCTCTCCCTGCAGCAGATGCAGGAGCTGGCCGAGGGCCGCAATGTGGCGATGGCCCAGGTGTTTCAAAATTCCCTGCGGATGCCGCTCGCAGCGCTGATGAGCGACACGGTCGGCCGCGACGTCGAGTTTCTCAGGCAATCGACGAGCACTTCGACCCTGCAGACCAGCCTGCAGGAATTGATGCGCGACACGGCCGTCATCAAGGTCAAGATATACAACCGTCTCGGTAACACCGTCTTTTCGACCGACCAGGCCCAGCTGGGCGAGAGCAAGCTGAACAACCCGGGGTTCCGCATGGCGATGCGCGGGGCGACCGTCAGCGAGCTGACGCACCGCGACAGCATGGATACGTTCGAGGGAACGCTGGCTGAGCTCGACGTCCTTTCCAGCTACATTCCCATTATCAGCAAGGACAATGCGGTCGAGGGGGTCTTCGAGCTCTACCAGAACGTGACGCCTTTCGTCGCCCAGTTGCACCGCAGTCTGTGGTGGGTTACCGCTGGCGTGGTGGTGGTGTTCGCACTGCTCTACCTGATGCAGTTTCTGGTCGTCCGTCGGGCGCAGGGCATTCTCGAGGATCAGGAAGGCAGCATCAAGGCGGCGCGCGACACGCTGGAAATCCAGGTCGCGGCACGCACGGACGAATTGAAACGCACCAACAGCCAGCTGGAAAGCGAGATTTCCGAACGGCGGCAGGCCCAGAGCAAGCTCAACTATCTGGCTTACCACGACCCGCTGACCGGCCTGGCCAACCGTCGTTGTTTCATCGAACGGCTTGATGAAAGCCTGAGTGAAGATGCCCGCAACGGCGAACGGCTGGCGGTGTTGTTCATCGACCTCGATCAGTTCAAGCAAGTCAACGACTCGCTCGGCCACGGCGTCGGCGACGAACTCCTGGTTTCGGTCGCGGCGAGGCTGTCCGAGCATGTCCGCCTGATCGACATGCTGGCCCGCCTGGGCGGCGACGAGTTCATCTGCCTGATGGAAGCGGTACGCGCCGAAGCCGAGGTCGAAATGCTCGCCCGCGAAATCCTCGGCGCCTTCGACCAGCCGTTCAAAATCGGCGACCACGAATTGTTCCTGACCGCCGCGGTAGGTATCAGCCTGTTCCCCGGTGATGGCGACAGCGTGCTCGATCTGATGCGCAATGCCGATACGGCGATGTATCGGGCCAAGGCGCTGGGGCGCGGCAATTTCCACTTCTATACGCCGGAAATGACGCGCGATGCCCAGGAACGCATCCGTATGGAAACCCTGCTGCGCCGGGCCCTGGAGAATGGCGAACTCTCGGTCCATCTGCAGCCCCAGGTTGAAACGCAGACCGGCCGGCTGGTCGGCGCCGAGGCGCTGGTCCGCTGGAACAGCCCCGAACTCGGACAGGTCATGCCGTTGCGCTTCATTCCGCTGGCCGAAGATTCTGGGCTGATCATCGGGCTTGGCAACTGGGTGTTGCGCGAAACCTGCCGGCAGTTCATGCAGTGGCGACACAGCGGTTTCGAACTGGCGCAGGTTTCGGTCAACCTGTCGGTCAAGCAGCTGGAACGCCCGGAATTCATCGATGTGCTGGAGAATATCCTCGACGAGACCGGCATGGATCCGGCGCACCTAAAACTGGAACTGACCGAATCGGTGGTCATGGCGGTCGGCGATGCCTTCACGTTGCTCGAACGCCTGCGCGATCTGGGAATCAGCCTGGCGCTCGACGATTTCGGTACGGGCTACTCGTCCTTGAGTTATCTGAAAATGCTGCCGGTCCAGCAACTGAAGATCGACGGCTCCTTCGTCGAAGGGATTGGCCGTAATGCCGGCGACGAAGCGATCATCCGCACCGTCATGGAACTGGCGCGCAGTCTCGGCTTCGAAGTGGTTGCGGAGGGGGTCGAAACCGAGGCCCAGGCGGCGTTTCTGGCGCAACTCGGCTGCGAACAGCTGCAGGGCTATCTGCACGGCCGTGCCGTGGCACCGGCGGAGTTCCGCGCCCGCTGGTCGGTCAGCTCGTGAGGCCGGTCTTGGCCTGGCGTCTGCTCGGCCGGGAAATGCGCTCGGGCGAATTGCGCCTGCTTCTGGCCGCCCTGGTCGTCGCCGTTGCGGCGGTCACTGCCGTGGGTTTCTTTGCCGACCGCGTGCGCATCGGCCTGGAGCGCCAGGCGCGCCAGATGATGGGGGGCGATCTGGTCTTGATTGCCGATCACCCGTGGCCGGAAAGCCATACCCAACGGGCGCGCCAACTCGGGCTGCAACTGGCTGAAACGATGGTTTTCCCGAGCATGGTCATTGCTCAGGTCCAGGCGCAACTGGCCGATATCAAGGCAGTGAGCAGTACTTATCCCCTGCGCGGGCAACTGACAGCGATCGCGGGCCAAGGGATGGTCGTCCAGGGAGGGCCAAGGCCGGGCACAGTCTGGCTGGACGAGCGGCTGTCCAGCGCTCTGAATGTTTTGCCGGGCGAGACCGTCACGCTTGGCCTCAGGCAATTCGTCGTTGCGGCCACCCTTGTTCAGGAGCCGGATCGCGGCATCAATTTTTTCAGTCTGGCACCGCGCCTGATGATGCATGTCGATGATATTCCGGCTACCGGGCTGATACAGACCGGTTCTCGGGTCAGCTACCGTTTGCTCATCGCCGGCGAGGAGAGGGCGGTTGCTACTTTCCGGCGCTGGCTGGGGGGACGTCTGAGCCGTGGCGAACGGTTGGAGGAGGTGGCCAGCGCCCGACCGGAAATCCGCACGGCGCTCGATCGGGCCGAACGCTTTTTAGGCCTGTCGACGGTGTTGACCGTGGTTCTCGCCGCCGTGGCCATCGCCATGGCCAGTCGGCGCTACATGCAGCGTCATCTCGATGCCTGCGCCGTCATGCGTTGTCTGGGCATGACACAGGGGGGCCTGCTGCGCCTGCATGCGGCGCTTTTTTTGTGGCTGGCGCTGCTCAGTGCGCTGCTGGGTTGCCTGCTCGGTTTTGCCGCGCATTTCGCCCTGATTGGCTGGCTGAATGCACTGCTGACCCTGGAATTGCCCTATCCGGGGTGGTCGCCGGTCGTTATCGGCTTTGGGGTCGCCGGCGTGTTGCTCTTCGGCTTTGTTTTTCCGCCGCTGCTTCAACTGGCCCGGGTGCCGACCCTGCGCGTCCTGCGCCGCGAACTCGGCCCGCCGCAACCTTTCTTGCTTGGCGGCTACGCGCTTGGACTGTTCATGCTGGCCGGCCTGGTTGTTCTGGTTTCCGGCAATCTTCGGCTCGGCTTGCTGTCGGTGGGCGGTTTTGTCGTCGCTCTGGGCGCCTTCTGGGGCATCGCCCGCCTGGTTATCGCCGCCCTGGGCCGTTGGCGTGGCGGCGCCGGCTTCGGCTGGCGGCAGGGGCTGGCCAGTCTGGCCCGGCATCCGGCGGCCAGTGCCGTGCAGGTCGTCGCGCTGGCCATCGGCCTGATGGCCATGCTGTTGCTGACCGTGACCCGGGCCGAACTGCTCAATGCCTGGCGGCAATCGCTGCCAGCCGATGCGCCGAACCGTTTTGTCATCAACATCCAGCCTGATCAGCGCGCTACTGTTGAGGCGACGCTGGCGGCAGCCGGTATCCGCAGCGAACTGCAACCGATGGTGCGTGCACGGCTGCTTGCCATCGGCGGCAAGGAGGTCAGTGCCGCCAGCTATCCTGATGACGAAAAAGCGCAACGCCTGATCGAACGCGAATTCAACTTGTCGTGGCGGGCCGCTCTGCCGGAGGGCAATGCGATCAGCGAAGGACGCTGGTTCTTGCCGACCGAGGCCGGGCAGGGGCTGGCTTCGGTCGAGGAGGGGCTGGCCAAAACCCTGGGTATCCGGGTCGGCGACGAGTTGCGCTTCGTCGTCGCCGGCGTCGAGAAGCGACTGCGGGTCAGCAGCCTGCGCAAGCTGGCGTGGGACTCGATGCGCGTCAATTTTTTCGTACTGGCGCCGCCCGGTGTCATCGAGGATGCGCCGGCCAGTTACATCACCAGCTTCTACCTGCCGGCGGATCGGGCCGATGCGGCATCCGGGCTGGTCCGGCAATTTCCCAACCTGACCCTGATCGATGTCGGCGCCGTTCTCGGCCAGTTGCAATCGGTGATCGGTCAGGTTGCCGGCGCCGTGCAGTTTGTCTTCGTTTTTTCCCTGCTGGCCGGTGCGATTGTGCTTTATTCGGCCTTGCTGACCGCGTTCGACGAGCGGCGCTACGAACTGGCGGTGATGCGCGCACTGGGCGCTCATCGGGCGCAACTGCGCCAGGCGATGCTGGTCGAGCTAGCGGTCATCGGTGGCCTGGCCGGACTCATTGCCGCACTGGGGGCGATGCTGCTTGGCTGGCTGGTCGGGCGACAGGTTTTCGATCTGGAGCTGGCATTGCGTCCCTGGTTGCCACTCATCTCGACGGCAGGTGGCGCCTTGCTGGCGATGGGTATCGGTTGGCTGGCGATCAACCGACTGATCGCCACGCCGCCGCTGCTCGCCTTGCGCAACGGCGCATAAAGCGGCGGAAAACCGGACAGGGCCGGCTATCGGCCTGGGCGCAACGGTCGACACCGCAAGCGGGCGCTTAACGGGCGCTATCACGATGCCCTGGCGTCGTTCCAAATTGTTACCGTAGTAGGCGACCCGTCTTGGTCCTGCCCTGGGATGCTCGGCCTGGGCAGACGCTTCGTTGCATTTATCGCTTCTCGGCGAACTCTTGGCGGGCAATGCGGTCAATGCGACCGCTGACGGAAACAATCAGGATGGCCGGCCTGTTCGCGTGGGGAAAATTCATTGTCGCGACGGGAGCGTGCTTTTTGAACAGGCAAGGGTGCCTTGTCGGTCGGCTCACTCGGGTAAAATAGTGTATGAATTCGAATCAGCAAGCCACGCGTCCGCTTTTCAGCTATCGCAAATTCTGGGCGCATCGTTTTGGCCCCGCCCCTTTCCTGCCCATGTCCCGCGCCGAAATGGACGCCTTGGGCTGGGACTCCTGCGACATCATCCTGGTTTCCGGCGATGCCTATATCGACCATCCGAGCTTCGGCATGGCCTTGATCGGCCGCCTGCTGGAAGCGCAAGGCTTCCGGGTCGGCATCATCTGCCAGCCTGACTGGAACTCCGCTGCCGGCTTCAAGACGCTGGGCAAACCGAATCTGTTCTTCGGTGTAACTGCCGGCAATATGGATTCGATGGTCAATCGCTATACCGCCGATCGCAAGATCCGCACCGACGACGCCTATACGCCGAACGCCGAGCCGAACAAGCGGCCGGACCGCACCGTTACCGTCTATGCCCAGCGCTGCCGCGAGGCATTCCCGGGGACGGCGGTGATCATCGGCTCGATCGAGGCCAGTCTGCGCCGCATCGCCCATTTCGACTATTGGTCGGACAAGGTCAGGCGTTCCGTTCTGCCCGATTCCAAGGCCGACATGCTGATCTTCGGCAACGCCGAGCGGGCGATCGTCGAAATAGCGCACCGTCTGGCGCGGGGCGAAAAGATCGGCGACATCCGCGACCTGCGTGGCACCGCCTTCATGGCCTCGCCGGGTTGGCTGCCTTCCGAGGAATGGGAGGCGATCGACTCGACTTCGGTAGACACCCCGGGCCCGCTGATCAAGCACGCCGACCCTTACGCCATGGAAAATGGCCCCAGCCAGACGTCGACCGCAACGCTGCCGGGGGAACACGCCGTGCGTATCGTTTCCCGTGAAGAGCGCCTGGCGGCCCGGCGCGACCGTCGCGCTCACACCGTGATCCGCCTGCCTTCCTACGAGCAGGTGAAGGATGACCCGGTGCTCTATGCCCATGCATCGCGCACTTTCCACCTCGAAGCCAACCCCGGAAACGCCCGGGCGCTGATCCAGGCGCACGGCGAACGAGACGTCTGGCTGAATCCGCCGCCGATCCCGCTGACGACCGAGGAGCTCGACCAGGTCTACGAACTGCCGTATGCCCGCCGGCCGCACCCGGCCTATGGCGATGCCAAGATTCCGGCCTGGGAAATGATCCGTTTCTCGGTCAATATCATGCGCGGCTGTTTCGGCGGCTGCACCTTCTGTTCGATCACCGAGCATGAGGGGCGCATCATCCAGAGCCGCTCGGAGGATTCCATCGTCCGCGAAATCGAGGAAATGCGCGACAAGACGCCGGGTTTCACCGGCGTCGTTTCCGACCTCGGCGGCCCGACCGCCAACATGTTCCACCTCAAGTGCAAGGACGAGAAAATCGAATCGTCCTGTCGCCGCCTGTCCTGTGTCTATCCGGACATCTGCGAGAACATGAATACCGACCATAGCAAGCTGATTTCGCTGTACCGCCGGGCGCGAGCCATCAAGGGGGTCAAGAAGATCCAGATCGGCTCCGGCCTGCGCTACGACCTGGCCGTCCGTTCGCCGGAATACATCAAGGAACTGGTTACCCACCATGTCGGCGGTTATCTGAAGATCGCCCCCGAGCACACCGAAGAGGGCACGCTTTCCAAGATGATGAAGCCGGGGATCGGCAGTTACGATCGCTTCAAGCAGTTGTTCGACCGCTTTTCGCGCGAAGCCGGCAAGGAGCAGTACCTGATCCCGTACTTCATCGCCGCCCACCCCGGGTGCACCGATGAAGACATGCTGAATCTGGCGTTGTGGCTGAAGAAAAACAACTTCCGCCTCGATCAGGTGCAGACCTTCATTCCGACACCGATGGCACTGGCGACGACGATGTATCACAGCGAGCGCAATCCGCTGCGCAAGGTCAATCGTAGCAGCGAACACGTCGGGGCGGTGCGCAACGGCCGCCAGCGCAAGCTGCAGAAGGCTTTCCTGCGCTATCACGATCCGGCCAACTGGCCGATGCTGCGCGAGGCGCTCAAGGAAATGGGCCGGGCCGACCTGATCGGCAATGGCAAGAAACAGCTCGTGCCGGCCTGGCAGCCGGCCGGCATTCCCGGCAAATCCTGCGGTCAACCGGAAAAAACGGCCAAAACCAAAAATCTGGTGGCGCCGCGTCGGGGGGAGCAGGCACGTCCGGGGCGGCCGGGGGCCACCAAGCCTGCCGCTTTCGCCAAGGCAGGCGGGATGCGCAAGAGCCGGCCATCCTGATCAACCGGGGAGAAGACCAAACATGGAAAATACGACGACCACCTATGAAAAGATCGGCGGCGACGCTGCCGTCGCCAAGCTTTGTGAGCGTTTCTATGAACTGATGGATACCGTACCCCAGTTCGCCGAATTGCGCGCCATGCACCCCGAAAGCCTGCAAGGCTCGCGCGACAAGCTCTACATGTTCCTTTCCGGCTGGTTCGGCGGCCCGGATTTATTCGTCGAAAAGTTCGGCCATCCCCGCTTGCGCGCCCGCCACATGCCGTTCGCCATCGGCAGCAAGGAGCGCGACCAGTGGGTCGCCTGCATGATGCTGGCCATGGAAGATGTCGGCATCGAGGAGGGAATTCGCGCCAAGCTGCTGGACAATTTCTTCAATACCGCCGATTTCATGCGCAACAAGCCGGAATAAGACTCTTGCCCTGCGAGTGAGAGGCTTGATCTGTTCGTTCACCCGCGGTCGGGCAGAGGTTTTTCTGCGCGATCAATCGCTTGACAAGCAACAAAGGATGCTGCGGCGCAGCACGGGATGCTAGAATATCGCCTTTGTCTTTCAGGCTGTCTTCCCCATGTCCGCACGCCCCATTCGCAACATCGCCATCATCGCCCACGTTGACCACGGTAAAACCACCCTGGTCGACCAGCTGCTCCGCCAGTCCGGAACCTTCGCCGCCCACCAGCAACTGGTCGAGTGCGTCATGGACTCCAACGACCTGGAAAAGGAACGTGGCATCACGATTCTTTCCAAGAACACCTCGGTCGAATACGAAGGCGTTCATATCAACATCGTCGATACCCCGGGCCACGCCGACTTCGGCGGTGAGGTCGAGCGCGTGCTCGGCATGGTCGACGGCGTAGTGCTGTTGGTCGATGCCGCCGAAGGTCCGATGCCGCAAACTCGTTTCGTGACCAAGAAGGCGCTGGCGCTGGGCCTGCGTCCGATCGTGCTGGTCAACAAGGTCGACCGCGACGGCGCCGACCCCGACCAGGCCGTCAACCTGACTTTTGACCTGTTCGACAAGCTGGGCGCCACCGACGAACAGCTCGACTTCCCCATCGTCTACGCGTCCGGCCTCAATGGCTGGGCAGCGATGGAACTCGACCAGCCGCGCGAAAACATGAAGCCGCTGTTCGACACCATCCTGCGCCACGTGCCGGCGCCGGATGCCGATATCGAAGCGCCGCTGCAGTTGCAGATCACCGCCCTTGATTATTCGTCCTACGTCGGCCGCATCGGTGTCGGCAAGATCAATCGCGGCCGCGTCAAGACCGGCCAGAACATCCTGGTCATGTTCGGCACCGAAGAAGAGGCCGCTGAACACGAGCGTACCCCGATCAAGGCCAAGATCGGCCAGGTGTTCGGCTACAAAGGGCTGAACAAGGTCGAACTGGCGGAAGGCCTGGCTGGCGACATCGTCCAGATCACCGGTATCGAGGATCTGGTCCTCGGCTGCACGGTGACCGATCCGGAACAGCCGGAATCCCTGCCGCTGCTGAAGATCGACGAACCGACCCTGTCCATGCAGTTCATGGTCAATACCAGCCCGCTGGCCGGCACCGAAGGCAAGTTCGTCACCAGCCGCCAGCTGCGCGACCGCCTGCACAAGGAACTGCTGACCAACATGGCGCTGCGCGTCCATGACACGCCGAACGGTGACGTCTTCGACGTCGCCGGCCGCGGCGAACTGCACCTCGGCATCCTGCTCGAAAACATGCGCCGCGAAGGCTACGAGCTGGCTGTCGGCCGGCCGCGCGTCGTCAAGAAGACGATCAACGGTGTCGAGTGCGAACCGTACGAACTGCTGACCGTTGACGTCGAGGAAGACACCCAGGGCGGCGTCATGGAAAGTCTCGGCATGCGCAAGGGCGACCTGCAGGACATGGTGCCGGACGGTCGCGGTCGCGTCCGTATCGAATACCGTATCCCGGCCCGTGGCCTGATCGGCTTCCAGGGCGAATTCATGAACCTGACCCGCGGCAACGGCCTGATGAGCCACGTCTTCGACGAATACGCCCCGGTCAAGGAAGGCGGCGTCGCCGAGCGTCGTAACGGCGTGCTGATCTCCCAGGATAACGGCGAAGCGGTGGCCTATGCGCTGTGGAAGCTGCAGGATCGCGGCCGCATGTTCGTCAGCCCGGGCGAGAAACTCTACGAAGGCATGATCATCGGTATCCACAGCCGCGAAAACGATCTGGTGGTCAATCCGATCAAGGGCAAGCAACTGACCAACGTTCGCGCCTCCGGCACCGACGAGGCCGTTCGCCTGGTGCCGCCGGTTCAACTGAGCCTGGAGGCGGCGGTCGAGTTCATCGCCGAAGACGAGCTGGTTGAACTGACGCCGAAGTCGATTCGTCTGCGCAAGCGTTACCTGACCGAAATCGAGCGCAAGCGCGCGGTACGCGGTCTGTAATCTGCCCAAGCGGCAGTCAGCTTCGGCCAGATCCAGCCGGGATCTGGTGCGAAGCCACCGAAAGGCGACCCCGTGGGGTCGCTTTTTTATGGGTGGGGCAATTTTCCTTGCTGCGTTGAATGGCAGCCTCGATCCCGTAACCGGGACCGATTTTCCCGGAGTCTCTTCCCGCCGGCTATGCCGGATGGGCGCCTTCTTTCTGACGGCTGCGGTCGACCAGGAAATTGGCGGCAAAATCGGCGGCATTGACCGGTTTGCCGGTCAGATAACCCTGCACCGTGTGGCAGCCCAGTGATTTCAGGAATTCGTATTGGGCCTCGGTTTCGACCCCTTCGGCGACGATTTCCAGCGACAGGCTCTGGGCCATGGCGACGATGGCGCAGACCAGTGGCTGGCTGCCGCCGCTGGAATTGGCGGGCGGCAGGTTGCTGATGAACGAGCGGTCGATCTTCAGGGTGCTGATAGGCAGACGATGCAGGTAGGACAGGGATGAGTAACCCGTCCCGAAATCGTCCAGGGCAATGCGGATACCGGCATCGCGCAACTGCCTCAGTTCTTCGAGGCAGCCGCCATCGGTATCGAGCAGCACGGATTCGGTGATTTCGACCTCCAGAGCGGAAGCGGGGATCCCGGCAGCGTGCAGGCTGTCGATGATGTAGCGGGAGACCGATGGCCGCCAGAACTGTCGCGGCGAGAGATTAATGGCAACTGCCACCGGATCGGCGTATTGCTTGCGCCACTCGGCAATCTGGGCGATCGCCCGGTCGATGACCCATTCGCCAATGGGCAGGATCAGCCCGCTTTCTTCGGCCACCGGGATAAAACGGTCGGGCGATATCTGTCTTTCGCCGTCATGCCAGCGCAACAGTGCTTCGGCACCAACCAGCCGGCCGTTGCCGGTGTCTATCTTCGGCTGGAAATGGAGGTCCAGCTGTTTTTCCTGCAACGCCCGGCGCAAACGGATTTCCAGGCCCATCCGGGCGACGAGGCGCTCGTCCATCTGTCGGGTGTGGGTCCGAATCGTGTTCCCGCCCGCCGCCTTGGCTTCATACATTGCGGTGTCGGCGTGGCGCAGCAGGGTTTCGCCATCGCTGGCGTTGTCCGGATAGAGACTGACTCCGATGCTGGCACTGGTGAAGAAATCACTTTCCTCCCCGTTGATCGGTGTCGCAACGATATCCTTGATGGTTCCTGCGGCAGCAAAGACCAGTTCGGCATTGGCTATGGGCGCCAGGAGCACGATGAACTCGTCCCCGCCTTGGCGATACAGGCGGGCATTGTCCGGAAGGTTGTTGCGCAGGCGCTCAGCCACCAGTTGCAAGACATGATCGCCGGCACGGTGCCCCAGGGTGTCGTTGATGTTCTTGAAACGGTCGAGATCGAAAAACAGCACGGCAACGCGGCTGTTTTGACTGCTGGCGGCAGCAATCGCTTCGTTGAGGTGTTCGGCGAAAAGCAGGCGATTGGGCAGTCCGGTCAAGCTATCGTGGCGGGCCAGAAATTCCATCTCTTCCTGATGGTTCCGCCGCAGCGTAATGTCGGTGACCGAACCGACCATCTGATAAGCACGCCCGAATTTATCGCGTACCGCCAGGCCCCGCGAAGCGATCCAGCGATACAGGCTGTCGCTGGCCAGAACACGGTATTCACAGTAGAAATACTCACTCTCGCCCTTCAGGTGCAGAGCGACCGCCTGGTTGTAGTTGGCAACGTCGTCGGGGTGAACGAGGCGTAACCAAGCGTGCGTGTCGGGCAGAAAATCCTCGTGATAGCCCAATATTTGCAGCAATCGCTGTCCGACACGAAGTTCCTTGCTCTGGGGGTCCCATTCCCAGAATCCGTCGTGGGCAGCCAGCATGGCCATCTCGTAGGCGCGGCTGATCGACTGGAAATTGCGCCATTCGTTGAAAATCATCAATGCGATGCCGGAAAGAACGGTCAGCAACAGCAATCCGCTGCTCAGCCCTGGTGCCAGCAGGTAGGCCGGCAACGCGATAAGCAATATACCGCCTAGGGCGAAGAGGGGTGTTCTGCGGCTTCCTTGCAGCCATGCTGACCAGTTCGGCCGACGTAACTGCAAACTGTTGGCTGGCACGGTGTTAGCCGCCGGTCATCGACATGAAGCGGATCACCTGCGGAGAATCCATCTGCTGTGTGAAATCGTGTCCGAAAGGCTTGATGCCCATGCTCGCCACAATCGCTTGGCGTAAGCCGGTATCGTCAGTGCTGGCGCGCAATATGGGAAGCAGATTGCTTGCATCATTCTGGCCGAGGCAAGGGTAAAGCTCCCCCTTGGCGGTGATCCTGACCCGATTGCAGGTATCACAAAAATTGTGGCTGTGCGGAGAAATGAAACCGACGCGTGATTCGCTGCCGGGAATTCGCCAGTAGCGGGCCGGCCCGCCCGAGTTCTCGGCAGAGGGGATCAGCTCGAAATGTTTCCCCAGCAATTCCCTGGTTTCTTCAGATGATATAAAGGTGTGGCTGCGTCCCTGGATTTCACCCAAGGGCATTTCCTCGATGAAGGAGATATCCAGTTCGTTGTCGACGGCAAACCGGACCAGATCGACAAACTCATCGTCGTTGGTGCCACGCATCATCACCGCATTCAGCTTGGTTCTCTGGAAGCCGGCTGCCTGTGCAGCAGCTATTCCCTTGAGCACCTTGGCGAGATCGCCAATCCGCGTAATTTTTCTGAAACGTTCCGGATTCAGTGTATCCAGACTGACATTGATGCGTTTGACGCCAGCCGCCCGCAACGGTGCGGCGAAGCGATCCAGTTGTGAGCCATTGGTGGTCAAGACCAGGTTTTCCAGACCGGGCAGGGCTCCCAGGCGCTCGATCAACCACAACGCATCCTTGCGAACCAGCGGCTCGCCCCCGGTAATTCTTAGCTTGGTCACGCCCAGTCCGACAAAAACAGAGGCCACGCGCAGGCATTCTTCCAGACTCATCACTTCCTCACGGGGCAGGAAGGTCATTTCTTCAGCCATGCAGTAAGTACAGCGGAAGTCGCAGCGGTCAGTAATCGACAGGCGGACGTAGGTGATATGTCGCCCATACTTGTCGAGCAGCGTGCCTTCGCGATAACCCGCCGCCGGTATCGCAACATTGGGCGTGAACTCGGCAAGTCCTGCTGGCGTGATTTCCGGCTTCAGTGTTTCGTTTTGCATGGCTAACAACGATGTTGACGGTCTGCAAGAGACAGACATGACGTCCGATCGGCGATTATCGGCGCATCAACCCTACTGAACAAGTAGAGAGATCAAATATCGAAAAGTTCGTCGGCGCACTGCCGAACCCGGCAAGCAAAAGGCGAAAACCCCATGACAATGCCAAATCCTGATCTCGGCAATAAACAAAGCTGTGGCGCGCAGAAGGCAAGAAAACAAAAAGCCCAACCGGAAGGCTGGGCTTTTTGTGAAATAATTCTGGCTCCTCGACCTGGGCTCGAACCAGGGACCTACGGATTAACAGTCCGGCGCTCTACCGACTGAGCTATCGAGGAACAGAGATGCGCATTTTAGAGGTAGAATGCGCTTCTGTCAAGCTTTTGATGGCTTTTTAACAAGAAAAACCAAGCATGGATTCCAATCTCATTTACGCAAAAACCCCAGCCGGCGACGAAGCGGTTCGTCAGAGCACCCGCGTCGTGCAGCGCAATCTACGCATGGTGCTGATCCAGGTCGACGGCAAACTGAGCGTGAATGAACTGTCCACCAAAATTGGCAATCCGCGGCTGGTTGAATCCGCTTTGCACGAACTGGAGCAGGGGGGCTATATCGCGCCCGCCCTCGAGGCAGCCTCCATCTGGGAAGATAATAAAAAGGCAGTCGGCCGGAAAGCTCAGGAAAAGACCATCTCGGCGCTCTCGGAGTTTTCGACGTTCGGTCCAAGGACGTTAGGTTCGGCAGGCTCCATCGCAGGACAGAGCGCGGCAAGCAATTTTTCTTCTTTCGGTAAACCCATCCTTCCAATGTCGGCCGCCACCGAGGTGCAAATGGCTGCTCCGGCAAATATTCCGCAACCGGCACGGGAAAGCGAAGACTCAACCGGGGGGCGTCGTTTTTCAAGATTACGTCTGGCCATGCTTGGCGGCGTTGCGATCCTGGCAACACTTTTCGGCACGCTGCTGTTTTATCCTTATGAGCAATTCAAGCCGAATCTGGAGGCAGTAGCCTCGCAGTGGTTCAACGCACCAGTCAGGATCGACGGCGTTGGCGTCGCGCTGCTTCCCAGCCCACATCTCAAATTGACGGGGCTCCGGATTGGTTCGCCGGCGGGCGGGAGGATTGCAGAAATCCGGATTTCATCGCTGTTCGCGCTGCTGGGCAAGGCACCGCATCGAGTTTCACGTATCGATGTGATCGATGCCTCGCTGGCCGCCAACCTTCTGGTTGCCATGCCTGTGTTCAACGGGCATGTGCTTGGCAATGACGGCATTGGCATGGATAAGGTGCACGTCGAGAAATTGCAGGTCACGGTCGGCGACCATCTGGCCTTGAGCGAAATGTACGGTGATATCAACTTTCGCCCTGATGGAGGAATCGAAAAAGCCCTCTTTGAAACAGTTGACCGTAGCCTTCTTGTGGATGCGGTGCCCAGCAACCTGGGGGTGGCACTGAGTATCGAGGGGCGTGCCTGGAAGCCCGGGGCGGGGACGATTTCCTTCGCTTCACTACAAGCCAAAGGACTCTTGAAAAAAGATAAATTGCTCATCCAGAATCTGGATACCACTTTTCTTGGCGGTATTCTTCGCGGCAATTGGCTGCTCGACTGGAGTAACGGTTTGTCGATGGCAGGGGAAGGCATGCTGATCAGGCTGGATAGTCGCAAGGTTAGCGCGGAGTTGGCGCCGTCGCTGAATATCGAAGGTGACTTGAGCGGCACGCTCCGCTTGCGCTCCCGGGGGGCAGACTGGGAAAGCCTGTGGCGCAATGCGGAAGCTGTCTTGGATGCGGAAGTGACGCGCGGCATGCTTCATGGCGTTGATCTTGGTGAGGCGGCTCGTCGCGGCAATTCGTCCGAGGTCAGGGGCGGGGCTACCAAGTTTGACCGCTTGCGCTCGACGCTCAGCATCACCCCGAAACAGGTAGTGGGGCAGGATATCCGCATGGAAGCCGGTATGGTCACGGCTGTTGGCCAGTTCGTTGCCGAACGTATTGGGCGGGTCGATGGCAGCATGGCCGTTACCTTGCAGACCTCAGTGTCGAGCCAGCAGGTGGCGGTTCGCATCTACGGAACCTTGCCTGATCTGAACGCAACAACCCGCAAATAAAAAGGGCGGAACGACGTTCCGCCCTTTGAAACACCGATTAACGGATCAATCAGGCCTGGGTAACGGCAGCGATCGCCTCCGCTACATAGTCCAGATTCTTGGTGTTCAGTGCAGCCAGGCAGATACGGCCAGTAGATACGGCGTAGATGCCGAACTCTTCCCGCATGCGATCGACCTGGGCGGCGGTCAGGCCGGTGTAGGAGAACATACCGCGCTGCTGGGCGACGAAGGAGAAGTCCTGGGCGACGCCCTGGGCCTTGATGGCGTCGACCAGACCGGTGCGCATGGCGCGGATGCGGTCGCGCATGCCGGCCAGTTCGGTTTCCCACATCTGGCGCAGTTCGGCCGATGCCAGCACGCCGGCAACCAGAGCGCCGCCATGGGTCGGCGGGTTGGAGTAGTTGGTGCGGATGACGCGCTTGACCTGCGACATCACACGCGCCGATTCATCCTTGCCGGCGGTGACGATGGACAGGGCGCCAACCCGTTCGCCATACAGCGAGAAATTCTTGGAGAACGAGCTGGAAGCGAAGAACTGCAGGCCGGAAGCCGAGAAGGCACGAACGGCGACAGCATCGGCATCGATGCCGTCGGCAAAGCCCTGATAGGCCATGTCGAGGAAGGGCACCAGGCCACGTTCCTGGCAGATGGCGACGACTTCGCCCCACTGGGCATCCGACAGGTCAGCGCCGGTCGGATTGTGGCAGCAGGCGTGCAGAACGATGACCGAACCAGCGTCCAGGCCCTTCAGGCACGCCTTCATGCCGTCGAAATTGACGCCGCGGGTGGCTGCATCGTAGTAGGGATAATTTTCGACGATGAAGCCAGCCGATTCGAACAGGGCGCGATGGTTTTCCCACGACGGATCGCTGATGTATACCTTGGCGTTCGGGTTCAGGCGCTTCAGGTAATCAGCGCCGATCTTCAGGGCGCCGGTGCCGCCCAGAGCCTGGGCGGTGATGACCTGGCCGTTGGCGATCAGTGCCGAGTCCTTGCCGAGCAGCAGGTTCTGGACGGCGGTGTTGTAGGCCGGATTGCCTTCGATTGGCTGGTAGCCGCGCGGCAGCGCTGCCTTGACGCGGGCATCCTCGGCGGCCTTGACGGCGCCCAGCAGCGGAATCTTGCCGTTGTCGTCGAAATACACGCCAACGCCAAGGTTGACCTTGGTGGTGCGCGCATCGGCATTGAAGGCTTCATTCAGACCGAGGATAGGATCGCGCGGGGCCATTTCCACCGCAGCGAAGATCGAAGAGGACATAGAGACTCCGTGGAATAATACGAACAATGTTCGCGTAGCCGACCGGCCATGCGATGAGAAACCTATAAAGTTTAACATGAGCGAAACCAACACCGGCACGCCAGTTGTCTGCTACGAAGGCAGCCCTTATCGATTGCATCAGCCGTTTCCGCCGGCCGGTGACCAGCCCGAGGCGATCCGGCAACTGGTCGAGGGGCTGGGAGACGGCTTGTCATTCCAGACATTGCTCGGGGTGACCGGCTCCGGCAAGACCTACACGATGGCCAACGTCATAGCCCGTACCGGCCGCCCGGCCCTGGTGCTGGCGCCGAACAAGACGCTGGCGGCGCAGTTGTATTCCGAATTCAAGGAATTCTTCCCGGAGAATGCCGTCGAGTATTTCGTTTCGTACTACGACTACTACCAGCCGGAAGCCTATGTGCCGTCGCGCGACCTGTTCATCGAGAAGGACAGCTCGATCAACGACCACATCGAGCAGATGCGACTGTCGGCGACCAAGAGCCTGATCGAGCGTCGCGATGTGGTGATCGTCGCCACCGTCTCCTGCATCTACGGCATCGGCGACCGTGACGAATACCACAACATGATCCTGACCATGCGGGTCGGCGACAAGTTGGACCAGCGCGCCATCATCAAGCGGCTCAGCGACATGCAGTACGAGCGCAACGAGATGGACTTTCATCGCGGCACTTTTCGTGTGCGCGGCGACATCATCGATATCTTTCCGGCCGAACACGCCGAGCACGCCATCCGCGTCTCGCTGTTCGACGACGAAGTGGAGGCCCTGCAGTTCTTCGATCCGCTGACCGGCCATCTGCTGCATAAGGCCCTACGCTTCACGGTTTTCCCGGCCTCGCACTACGTTACGCCACGGGCTACGGTGGTGCGCGCGATTGAGGCGATCAAGGACGAACTGCGCGAACGCATCGATTTCTTCACTCGCAACAACAAATTGGTCGAAGCACAGCGTATCGAGCAGCGAACCCGATTTGACCTCGAGATGCTCGACCAGATTGGTTTTTGCAAGGGTATCGAAAATTACTCGCGGCATTTTTCTGGCAGGAAAGCCGGCGAAGCGCCGCCGACGCTGATTGATTATCTGCCGGCTGATGCGCTGATGTTTATCGATGAATCTCATGTTTCCATTGGCCAGGTTGGCGGCATGTACAAGGGCGACCGCTCGCGCAAGGAAAATCTGGTCGATTACGGTTTTCGCCTGCCGTCGGCATTGGACAACCGGCCGCTGCAATTCAATGAGTTCGAGGCGCACATGCGCCAGACAGTCTTCGTTTCGGCGACCCCCGCCGACTACGAGCAGCAGCATGCCGGGCAGGTCGTCGAGCAGGTGGTCCGTCCGACCGGCCTGATCGACCCCGAGGTTATTGTTCGCCCGGCGTCGACGCAGGTTGACGATTTGCTGGCCGAGATCGGCAAGCGGGTGACAGTCGGTGAACGCGTCCTGGTCACCACGCTAACCAAGCGCATGGCCGAAGATCTGACGGATTTTCTCGCCGACAACGGCATCAAGGTGCGCTACCTGCATTCGGACATCGACACCGTCGAGCGGGTCGAAATCATTCGCGATCTGCGTCTCGGCGAATTCGACGTGCTGGTCGGCATCAACCTGCTGCGCGAAGGGCTGGATATCCCGGAGGTTTCCTTGGTGGCGATCCTCGATGCCGACAAGGAGGGATTCCTGCGCTCGGAACGCTCGTTAATCCAGACAATTGGCCGTGCGGCGCGGCACATCCATGGCACAGCGCTGCTCTATGCTGATACGATTACACAATCCATGCAGCGCGCCATTGCTGAAACCGGGCGGCGACGGGAAAAGCAGATCAGTTTCAATCTTGAGCACGGCATTACGCCGC
>CAMLHL010000045.1 GCA_946479855.1 uncultured Pseudomonadota bacterium | reverse complement strand
CCGATCCTGCAAGCTCTGGGTAAGCTCTCCGAGGTACAAATCGTGGACGACATGCCGGCCGATGCCATGGCACCGGTGGCCGTCGTCGGTGAAACCCGGTTGATGCTCAAGGTCGAGATCGACGTTGCCGCCGAACGCGAGCGCCTGTCCAAGGAAATCGAGAAGCTGGAAAAGCAGATCTCGATTGCCCGGGGCAAGCTTTCGAACGAAGGCTTCGTCGCCCGCGCCCCGGCCGCCGTGGTTGAGCAGGAAAAACAGCGCGTCGCCGATTTCACGGCAACGCTGGAACAACTCAGACCACAACTGGCCAAGCTCGGCCAGGCATAGAGAGACATATGGAAGATAAACGCGGTTTTTTCGCCAAGATATTCATCGCCCTGATGATTTTCACCGGCTTGGTCTGGGTGTGGACCGTGGCTTTCATCATCTCCTGGCCCTGGGAAAAGAACGCCGAATGGAAACCCGAGTTCCGTGTCGTCGCCGTTTGCGCCGACAAGGAACCCTGTGGTTTTGCCTACGGCGAACTGGCTGACGCCAAGGCGAAGGGCCTGTACACCTCACTGGAAATGCCCGAACCGGCTGGCGACGTGGAAGAAAAGCAGAACTGGCTGAAATGGAAGAAGGAAAACGGCATTTACGAGGTCAAGGCCTCGTCGTGGCACTTCCAGACCACCATCCGCTACAAGCTGGAAAACGATGTGCCGGTCCTGATCGAATACCAGGACGTCGCGGCCAGGGCTTTCTACTACGGCGTCGCAGCCGCCCTGTTCTCGCTGCTCGGCCTTTACCTGCGCAAGCTGCGCGGCTGAGTCTTACGGTCGACGCCTGAAAAAGGCTTTTTTTCAGGCGTCGGTCGGCAGCGATACCCAAACCAGCCCGCGCAGGGCGTTGCCCAGCCAGAAGCCCTGGCGGAGATCCTCGGGCCACAATACCGCCTCGCCAGCCCGCCCGGCAGCCAGCAGTTCGGCTCGCAAGACGCCGGGCAAGGCGCCGCTGGCCAGCGGCGGCGTCAGCAGCCTCCCGTCGCGCTCGATGAACACCGTGCTGCGCGCCCCTTCGGCCACCTCCCCCCGTTCGTTCAGGAAGACCACGTCGAACAATTGCGGGTCATTGGTCAGCGTCGTCAGCGCCGCATCGTACAGCCCCCGGTCGGTCGTCTTGTGGCGGCGCAGCGGATAGGCCGAATCGATCGCCTCGGTCGCCAGCAGGGCGTAACGTGGGCCGCCCGGTTCCTCGCCAAGGGCAAATGACTTGACCTCGATCCGGCCGTCCTTGGCCAGCGTCAGCCGGACCCGCCAGGTGCCCTGCACCGGCGGCTCGGCCAAGGCTGCCATGACCTGTCGTTCGTCGCAGGCAAAACCCAGCCATTCGGCCGACCGGCGCAGCCGTTCGAGATGCCCGGCGAGGCGCGGGTAAACGCCATCCTCGCGGCGCAGCGTCTCGATCAGCCACAGGCCGGGATCGCAATCCCGAAGAAAGCCCGCTTTCAGCTGGCATTCGGCCCACTCGGCCGCCGCCTCCGAATCGGCCACGATACCGCTGCCGATGCCGAGTTTGCCTCGTCCGCCAGCCGCCAGTTCCAGCGTCCGGATCGCCACGTTGAGCCGGAAATCACCCTCCGGCGCCAGCCAGCCGAGCGCCCCCGTATAAGCGCCACGTGGTGCCGCTTCGAGGTCGGCGGCAATCTGCATGGCACGGATTTTTGGCGCCCCGGTGATCGAACCGCAGGGAAACAGGGCGCGCAGGATGTCGCCAAAACTGCGTTGACCGACCTCGGCCGAGACTTCCGAGACCATCTGCCAGACCGTCGGGTAATCCTCGATCTCGAACAGCCGGTCGACGACGACGCTGCCATTCTCGGCCACCCGGCCCAAGTCGTTGCGCAGCAGGTCGACGATCATCAGGTTCTCGGCACAATCCTTGGCCGAATGCCGCAGTTGCTCGGCCGCCACGCTGCGCGGTGCCGTGCCTTTCATCGGCCGTGTCGCCAGCCGCTTGCCCCGGCGCTCGAGGAACAACTCCGGCGACAGCGAAACCAGCCCCTGCCGGGCATCGCCGACGAAACCGCCGTAACGCACCGGCTGGCGCTGGCGCAGCCGCGCATAGAGCCCCAGCGGCGAACCGAACCAGGCGAAATCCAGCGGGAAGGTGAAATTCACCTGATAACAGTCGCCGGCGAAAATCAGGCTTTTTATCCGGTCGACCGTAGCACGGTAGTTTTTTTCGTCGATCGCCGCCTGTAGATCGCCCACTCCGGCAACCGCTGCATCGGTCTGGGCCTGCAACCAGGCCTCGGCGGCCTCACCGCTCAGCGCATCGCGACGGGCAAAGCGCCAGAAGCGAGCCAGCACTTGCGAACCGGCCTGCCAGCCGGGCGGCGCCGATTTCGGCTCGAGCAGGTAACCCAGTTCGTAATCGAGCCTGACCACGGTCCACTGAGCTTCATTCTGCAGCTGGCACAGCACGGCTGCCAGCGACAGCGAATCGCGCACCTCGAGACAGTCGACCAGCCCGGTGAACAGCCAAGCGGCGGGCTCGCCAGCCGGCGCCCACCTGTCTTCGAAAAATGCGGAAAAATCGGGGTTTATTTGCGCTTCAGGAAAAACTCGAAGACGCGGTCTTCTTCCTTTTGCGCCAGCAGTTCATTACCGGTCTGCTTGGCAAAGGCAGGAAAATCTTTCAGCGACCCCGGATCGGTCGCCAGGACACGCAAGACCTGGCCGGAGTCCATCTCGGCAAGCGCCTTTTTGGTACGCAGGATGGGCAGCGGGCAGTTCAAGCCCTTGACGTCGAGATCGCGATCAAATTCCATGGTCGTTTGGCTGATGGTTTGGAAGCCTGATTTTACCCCGATTAGCGATGCTTTTCCTTGAGTTCCTCAATCTGGCGACGCTTCATCTCGCGCAACCGCGCATCGATCGACGAAAGCTCATAAAAATTGGCATCCCCGGCCTTCTGCGCCACCTCCAGCTGCTGCACGGCCTCGGCCGTCTGCCCCTGCAAAGCCGAGACCTCGGCCAGCGCCTTATGCTGCATCGCCTTGCGCCCCTGCCCGGCATAGCTCTCGGCATGCATCTTGTGCAGGCGAACATCATCCGGGTAATTGGCCAGCTGCCCTTCGACAAAACGCAACGATTCGTCGAAACGACGCGCCCCGATCAGCGCCCCGGCATAGCCGTACACCAGCCCCAGATTCAACGGAAAGCGCACCATTGCATCGCGATAGATAGCCAGCCCACCAGGCACATCTGCCTGAGCAATCCGCACATCCGCCCGCAGATGCTCGACCATGGCCGCCGACACCTTCAGGCGACGGATGGCTTCAAGCTCTTTTTCGGCGGCGCCCCAGTCACGCGCGCGGTAGCGCGCAAACGCCAGGCCGTAGCGAATCGCCGCTTCGGAGGCGAATTTCTTCTCGCGCAACAAGGTTTCCATGTCCTTGACCGCATCCGCCGGGATCCCCTGCATTGCCCGCACCTTGGCGCGAACCAGTTGGAAATCGACGCTATCCGCAACCTGCCGGTAGGCGACTGCCTGTTCCCGGTTCTGCATGTCGGTCAAGCGCTCGCCGGTCAACGGATGAGTCCGCAGGTAAGCAGTCGCATTGTTTTCATACAGGCGCACCGCTTTTTGCAGGCGCTCGAAGAAGTCAGCCATGCCACGAACGTCGAAACCTGCCTTGCGCAGGATTTCAAATCCCTGCCTGTCCGCCTCGCGCTCGAAATCCCGGGAAAATGCCAGCTGTGCAGAAATTGCCCCGGCCTGACTCGAAGCAATCGCAGCCCCGGCCACCTGGCCGCTGGAACGGGCCGCCAGCAGCGCCAGCGCCATCGCCACCATCGACGCCATGCCAATCTGCTTCGACTGGAACACCTGGCGGGCGATATGCCGCTGGGTCACATGGGAAATTTCATGGGACAGCACGCCGGCAAGCTCGGACTCCGTCTGGGCGGAAACGATCAGGCCAGTATGCACGCCGATATAGCCGCCCGGCATGGCAAAGGCGTTGATGCTCGGATCGTTGATCGGGAAAAAATAAAAACCGAAGCCGGGATCGTTGCTGACCGCCGCCAGCCGCCCCCCCAACTGGTTCAGATAGGACTCGATATCGGCATCATCGAGATAAGCCGCCTCTCGCCAGCGAATATCGTGCATGATCTGCAAACCGATCTTCTTTTCGGTACTCAGCGACAACTCATTGCTGGCAACGTCGCCCAACTCCGGCAAATCGTCGGCGCGCAAAGGCTGCACAACCAGTGCGCAGGCCATGAAGGCGGCGATGAGTCGTTGCTTGAGGTGCATGGTGCTATGATAGCGCAGCCTCGAAAGCCGCTTTCCGGCACTTCGTAACCAATCGTAAATCCCGTGACCAACCAGATCCTGACTCATTTCGACAACGCCGGCCAGGCGCATATGGTCGACGTCGGCAGCAAGGCGGAAACAGCCCGTGTCGCCCGTGCCGCCGGCAGTATTTTCATGAAGCCGGAAACCCTGGCGCTGATCCGCTCCGGTTCCGCCAAGAAAGGTGACGTCCTGGGCATCGCCCGCATCGCGGCCATCCAGGCCTCGAAGCGTACCGGGGATCTGATTCCGCTGTGTCATCCGATCGCCCTGACCCGCGTCGCTGCCGAATTTACCATTGACGAGGCAGAAAGCGCCGTGCACTGCCAAGTCACCGCCGAATGCTTCGGCCGCACCGGCGTCGAAATGGAAGCCCTGACCGCAGCTTCGGTCGGCCTGCTGACCATTTATGACATGGCCAAGGCCGTAGACCGCGGCATGCGCATCGATAACATCCGCCTGCTGGAAAAGACCGGCGGCAAATCCGGCCACTGGATCGCCGACGAATAAGTCGCTGATTTACTGCGGTTCCTCAAAATTCTGAAAGGCATGGACAACGTCAAGCCTCTAGCGAGGCTCGTATCGCTATCCCCTGCCCCAGCCTCGGAAAACGCTTTTTAGCCCTCGTTTAGCCCACTCAGGAGCAACGATGGCATCTTTCCGTAAGCAAGGCACAAGCTGGCAAGCTCGTGTCCGGCGACGTGGTTATCCGGTCGAGATTAAAAGTTTCCCAACCAAAGCTGAAGCCGAACGTTGGGCGCGAACCATCGAAAGCGAGATGGATCGCGGAGAGTTCGTTAGCCGCACGGAAGCAGAGCAAACAACTTTCAGTGAAGTCATCCAGCGCTACATGGAGGCGATAACGCCGAAGAAGCGTGGCCACGTAGAGGAAACGATCCGGCTCAAAGCAACGCTTCGGCACCGCATTGCCAGCATGAGCATGGCAAACCTCACTCCGCAGGTGGTCGCCGACTATCGGGATGACCGGCTCCGCACTTGCAAGGCAAACACTGTAATTCGCGACCTTGCGGTCATGTCGTCGATCATCAATCACGCGAGACGGGAATGGGGCATCGTTATCCAGAACCCGGTGGAGATGATCCGCAAGCCAACGATGCCGGCCGGTCGCGACCGTGTGCTTTCCGCGTCAGAGGAAGCCCGGCTGCTGCACGAATTAGCACCGATAGGGCGCAGGAACCCGATCATGCAGCCGCTTGTAGTCGTCGCTATCGAGACCGCCATGCGTCGCGGCGAACTGCTCAACCTGCGATGGAATCATGTGCATCTAGAACGGCGGGTCATCTTCCTGCCTATCACCAAGAACGGTCAGTCTCGCTATGTGCCACTGTCCAGTCGCGCCGTCGAAACCATCGCAAAGCTGCCGATTTCGCCAGATGACCGCCTGTTCCCGATCAACATAGCGGCGATGGAAGCTGCCTTCCTCAGAGCTGTCCGACGTGCCAATCTGCCAGGTCTGCACTTTCACGACCTCCGACACACCGGGGCAAGTCGTATGGCCAACAAGCTACCGAATGTAATTGAGCTTGCCTCGGTGACAGGTCATACGTCGTTGCAGATGCTCAGGCGTTACTACCACCCGAAGGCGGAAGAATTAGCACTAAAGCTGGGATAGTGACCAATGAAAAACGCCACCGGCCCATCAGTCCCGTTGCCAGCGGGACGATGCCGCCCGGAGACGCTGATATGGCAAAGCTTTCCAATTTCATGCTTTGACGCATTTGTCTGTTTGTCCCTCCTGTGTCCCTCCGGGAGGTTTCAGTGGCTACATTCAGGCAGCGTTCAGGTGGTTGGCAGATTCGGGTTCGGCGTCAGGGCTACCCCGATGTAGTGAAAACATTCGAGCTTCGGCATGACGGCGAGAAGTGGGCCAGAGCCATCGAGCGTGAGTTGGACATGGGTTGCTATGTCCATCGCACAGAAGCGGAGCGTGTGACGCTTACCGCGCTTCTGGAGCGCTACGGGAAAGACGTCTCACCGCAGCATAAAGGTCACCGCGAAGAGCTTTGGTAGATCGGCGTTATCTTGCGCGACCGGATTGCCAAATACAGCTTGGTGGCTTTGACGCCGATGCTGGTCGCTGATTATCGAGACCGGCGGTTAAAGGTAGTAGCCGACGCGACGGCTCGAATTGAGTTGAACATCATCAGCGCCGCCTACAAGGTGGCTGCACGTGAGTGGGGTATCCCTGTCAGCAACCCGGTCAGTCAGATCAAGCGGCCTCCAGCCGGGCGAGAGCGCAAACGTCGTATCAGTCAGGTGGAGGTCGATGCAATCATCCTGCACAGCAAGACCCGAGAGCTACCAGACTTCCTGCGTCTCGCCGTGGCAACAGGGATGCGGCGCGGCGAAATCACCGTCCTGCGCTGGCAGGATATTGACCTGAGCCAGCGCATTGCCTACCTGAGCGACACCAAGAACGGCGAGGATCGCGTTGTGCCGCTCAGTAGCGAAGCGCTAGCGATGCTGCAAGGCATGCCTCGGCGAATCGACGGACGCCTGTTCAGTCTGGAGCCGCGTGGGTTCTCCAAGGCGATGCGGAAGTCAGTGGTCAGGGCAAGGCGAGCCTATGAGGCTGATTGCGCTCTTGCCGGCGTGGTGCCTGATCCTGACTTTCTCTGCGATCTTCGCCTACACGATGCACGCCATGAGGCAGTGAGTGCCTTCTTCGAGCGAGGGTTGGACGTGATGGAGGTTGCCTCCATTTCTGGTCACAAGACGCTCAGTTGTTTGAAGCGTTACACGCACATGCGTGCAGAGCAAATCGCTAGGAAATTACAGAAGCCGGCAAATCCTTGAATGGATAATGCATATCAAGTAGCCTTGCGTGTTTACGAAAGAGCCAAAATGGCTACTAAGCATAAAAATCCTTTGCTGCTAAATAAATCCGAAAGTTGATATGCAAAACGACTTGGTCTCGATTTCAAAAATATTTACCGAAAGTCTTTATCGGATACCAGATTATCAACGGGGTTATTCATGGGGGATGCGTCAGCTTAAAGAGTTCTGGGCTGATTTGGAGCAATTGGATCAAGGAAAGAATCACTACACCGGTGTTCTTACGTTGGAGGCAGTGGCGGAGTCTGAATATAATCAATGGGAGGATGATCTTTGGATTATTAAATCAAAGCGATATTCTCCGTATTTTGTTGTTGATGGCCAGCAACGATTAACGACGATAGTTGTATTTTTGCAATGTGTAATTGAACGCCTCGCTGAAAATGAGGAGGTTAATTACACAGGAAAAAATGATATCCGCAAAAAGTTTGTTTTTGAATCAAAAGATGGTGGGATATCGCGTTCGTATATATTTGGGTATCAAAAAGATAACCCAAGTGCCGAATTTTTGAAGACGGACATCTTTAAAGAGGCATCAGAGAAGCATAGACCTCCAGAAGATACGATCTACACCAATAATCTTCAGGTTGCCAAAGAGTATTTTTCTGAAAAATTAAAGGGCATGGCGTTGGCGGAGGTGGAGATTTTCTATACCAAAGTTACGCAGCAGTTATTGTTCAATATTTATGCGATGGCTGATGATGTGGATGTGTTTGTCGCATTTGAAACGATGAATAATAGAGGTAAGCCTCTTTCGCATCTGGAGATTTTGAAGAACAGGCTTATTTATATATCTACGCTGTTTAGCGCCGATTTTGATGAAAAAACGAAACTCCGAGCGGTTGTAAATGACTGCTGGGCCGCAGCTTATAATTACCTAGGAAAAAATAAAGAGCGGCCCTTGGTTGATAACCATTTCTTGTTAGCCCATTTTTATCTTAGTTTTGCAGAGAGTATTATTGATAAGGTAGATATTGATCGATTGAATCGTCAGATATGGCACTATCAACGAGATGATGGCTATAAAGATTATCTGTTGAACGAAGTATTCAATGTAAAGAATTTGCGCCCCGCAGCCGACGGCTCTCCGCCTCTGTTGACGTTGAAGGACGTGTATGAATATGCGCATGATCTTAAATCAACAGTAAAGACATATTACGAAATATCAAATCCAGGAGACTCTAAATATACAACAGACGAAAAGGTTTGGCTTGAGCGTTTGCGTCGTATTTCTGGTCCGGAGCCGACGCTGCTGGAGCTTGCACTGTTCCTTTCTGAGAAGAAAAAAGACACACGAATTAAGTTGTTGGTCTTGTTTGAGCGCTTGCTATTTTTGAAGAGCATTAGCCCTTATATACGGTCACTTGAGTCTGTTAATTTAACTGAGTTGGCAATGAAGGTTAAGTCTGGCAAGGAAAGTGCGTTGCAGGCTATCGAGTATTTTGAAAAGTTATTGACGACTATTCTTAAAGAATTTGATTTTAAAAACGCTCTGAGGGAATGGGTGAGGCGCAATGGATACTATGGTTGGAATGGTGTTAAGTATTTTTATTTCGAATATGAGGAGTATTTGAAGAGCTTGTCGAAGACAGGGCGCGATAAATTAATTTGGAGTGAGTTCCTCCAAGAGAATTATGATCACGATTACACCACAATCGAGCATATATACCCTCAGAAGGCAATTACAGATGAGTGGAAAAATGCGTTTGGGAGTTACTCTGTCAAAGAGCGAAATATTTTGAGAAATAGCCTCGGGAATTTAATACCGCTATCTCGTCCTAAGAATGCATCTTTGGGTAGGAAGAACTTCTCTGATAAGAAAAATAATGTTGATGATTCTGTCGGGTATAGCTATGGGTGTTATTCTGAGAACGAATTGGCCCTAGAGGAAACGTGGGCCGCTAAGCAAATTGTCCTAAGGGGGGTGCGTATGCTAACGTTTATGGAGATGCGCTGGGGGGTAAGCCTCGGTAATAACAAAGAAAAAGTTAGTATTCTTGGTCTTGAGTTTTGCTATCCAAAAGAAAAAGGGCTTGCTGCCGAGGTAAATAAATTAGTCTTTTGATTATTGCCGTAAAGGCGGTTTTTCCTGCATGTTCATTTTGAAAGAATATATGCTTGCCCGAGAAACCCCGTAGGCGCGTGCCAGAGCGCTTACGGATTCTCCCGCCCCCAATCTACGTCGGATTTCTGATCGTTCGTCTGGCGTCGTTTTTGAGGGCCTGCCGAGGATCTTGCCTTCGGCCTTCGCACGAGCCAGTCCAGCTTGGGTGCGTTCGACCAGAAGGTCGCGCTCCATCTCTGCAACAGCCGCTAGCATCGACAGCAACAGCTTGCCTGCCGGTGCCGTCAGATCAGTGTTGCCGAGTTGCAGCACGACGACCTTGATGCCTCGCTCAGCCAGTTGCCTGACAGTCTGTAGAACGTCAATGGCATCCCGCCCCAGTCGATCCAGCTTTGACACGACAAGCGTCTCCCCCTTGCGAATCTGACGGAGCATCGCCTTGAACGCCGGACGCTGAGACGCGGCGACCTTGCCGCTGACGCCTTCATCAGCAAACCAGAAATCCGGTTCAATCTGGTAGCCGGCTTGATCCAGTTCAAGCCGCTGGTTGTCTGTCGTCTGCGTCCCGGTTGATACACGTCCGTAACCGAAGGTGGCCATCGTCTGCTCCTGTATGACTGTTGGAAAACGTAGCCAAGAATAGGACGCCGCCAGAAAGTCCACAAGGATAGATTTCCGACAGGGTTGGACGTAGAGACCGAGGGGTGCCGGAATACGGTCGTATTCCGACGCTGCCGGCGCTCGTTCCCATACCGAGGATCAGAACAGAGGCGGAGCCGATGTTCGGAACCGAGCATGGCTACACTTCTACAATTTCTTGCTCGGTATGGATACTTCCGGCGGCAGAGCCGCCGTCGCGCAGCGAAAAATTATTAACTTACAGACTTACATCACTACTGACTTACAAACTTATGCGTTGAAATCTCAGGTTATATTTCGTCGAAACCCGCTCCGGTATTGGATTTCGACGATTCTTGCCTACGAATTGACGTGGCAGTAAGGTGCCTTGGATCTGACCTACATCCGGCTTCCTTTTGCCGTAGTGCGCCGACGCATGCGCTTCAGCTTCGTTGACAGCGTGCTGATGGAAAGTGGTGCCTTGCCGGAGAGCCATCCGTGCATCTTGGCCACGGCAGACAGCCCTTGGTTGCTCATCAACTTCTCAGCAAGCCAAAGCAGCTTCAAATCTTCAATGTGCGGCTTCAGGCTCGGCTCAGAGACCAACTGTTCGCGCAGCCGACGGTCGATAGTCGTCTTCATGCTGTTTTCGGCGTTACGCCACGTATCCGCCACGGCCTTGATGTGCAGGCATGCCAACTGAAATTGCTCGTGGGGGATCAGGTTCAACACCTTCTCGGCTTTGATCTCGTTCGTCCAAGCTTTAGAAGCAAGAACCTCCGCCATGTCAAAGTCCAACTCGTCATCGACAAACAGTGTAGTGAAGGCCCGGTCGGGCAACTCATCGCGCTTCCCTCTGCTGTGGAGCCAGTGCATATCAATAACCTGCCGGTCACGCAGCATCAGCGTTTCGTCGGGAGTTGCTTTCGCAGTTCGACGAGGCAGCTGACGCATCGATCGGAACTTGGGAGGCACGTCACCGCACTCGTTCATGGCAAGGCTGAGAGCGCAGTATTCCTCTCGAACCTGGTGATACGCGCACGCTCTGCCGAGCAGAATCTTCAGGGTATCCACTCGCTCAGCAGCGGTGATACGCATGAAATTGGCTTTAGCGATTCCCACATCCGGGAAGTAGTAGCTTTCGACAAGGCGCTTGGCCGGGTCGTGTTTAGGTTGTCCTGCTTTCAGTGCCTCGGGGGCAACAGCCTTTGCCTTGCTGGCAGCCGTCTCCAACACCTCTCGGGCGTTCTGTGCGCTATTGTCGTCCTCGTTCAGTTCGAGAAGGAGATCATCAAGTGCGTTCTCCAATTCCAAGTCTCGCCGGCTTACCCGGCTCAACTCCCGCTCCCTACGTTCGGCGAGATCAAGCGTCTCTGCATTTTTCATCATCATGGGTGCTGCCCTCCTAAAGTAAATATGGGCAGCCCTACGTCCCAACGACCATGAACCCTCAGATTATTATAGTCAGCTCCGGCTTATTTGGAGGGCAACGGTATAGGCGGTTTTCATCGGATTGCTAAATTCCCGCTTTGAGCGATTTGGCTATATAAGGATTGCCTTTGGCAACATGGATTGAAGAAGGCAATACCTTGGCGGTGACCACGCTTGGCTAGGACTTCGCTCAGCCAAATGTTGATGACCGCCCCCGTTCTGGATATACATTAGCTGAACGTTACATCAGCTTTCCGGGTTAGAATTTCAAGCCCATTTTTAACCCACCCAGAGGGCAAAAAGGCACAAAACCCGAGGGAAATATATTTTGAAAATCGTTTTAAATCAATCTGTTAAAGTCGGCCTGCTGACCATTTATGACATGGCCAAGGCCGTAGACCGCGGCATGCGCATCGATAACATCCGCCTGCTGGAAAAGGCCGGCGGCAAATCCGGCCACTGGATCGCCGAATAGACATTCGCCAAGCCGATGCCTGAACTCCGCAGAAGATTCCTCAAAGGCGGCGCCTCAGCGGCCCTGCTTGCACCGCTGCTCGGCACCGGCCTGCTGACGCCACGCAGCGTTCTCGCCGCCGAATGGAACAAGCCCGCCTTCACCGCCCGCAACATCGGCGATGCCTTGAAGGCTTACGGCAGCACCAACGCTGTCGAGTCACGCGACATCGTCATCAACGCACCGGAAATTGCCGAAAATGGTGCCAAGGTCGAAATTGAAATCGTCAGCAATCTGGCCAACACGAGCAGCCTGGCCATCTTTGCCGACAAGAATCCGACGCCGTTATGCTCGGTCATCGAATTTTCCGGCCCGGTGCAGCCCTACCTCCGGGCGCAACTCAAATTATCGGAAACCCAGCGCATCCGTGTCATCACTCGCACAACGGATGGCAAGACGCATGTCGCCTTTCGTGAGATCAAGGTGACCCTGGGCGGTTGCGGAGGGTGAGCATGGCAGCCCCCATCAAGATTCGCGCCCAGATCCAGGGCGAAAGCGCCGACATCCGCATCCTGATGCAGCATCCGATGGAAACCGGGCAACGCAAGGACGACAGCGGCCAGATTCTGCCGATGAACTTCATTCAAACGTTTACCGTCGCCCTGAACGGCAAGGCCATCATCGACGGCCAGTTGAATACCTCGATTTCCCGAAATCCGCTATTTACCTTCAAGGTGCGCGGCATCAAGGTTGGCGACAAACTGTCGGTCGCCTGGCTGGACAACCTCGGCGACCGCCGGCAGGATGAAACTACCGTCGCCTGATCCAGTGCTCAGTGCTGACGCACCAATGAAAAAAGCCCGCCTGAAACCAGGCGGGCTTTGACATTTTTAATCCGGAGCTCAGGCGCGCTGGATGTTGGAAGCCTGCTTGCCCTTGGGGCCTTGCACGACTTCGAAGGAAACTTTTTCGCCTTCCTTCAGGGTCTTGAAACCATTCATGTTGATGGCGGAGAAGTGCGCAAAGAGATCTTCGCTGCCATCGTCAGGAGTGATAAAACCAAAGCCCTTGGAATCATTGAACCACTTGACAGTACCGATTGCCATGTTTGCAACTTTCATACAAAAAACGAACAAATTTCCGGGTCTCCCCGACTCCCTGTTTGAGCTCAACGACCCGGTGCATTGCAGCAACCTCGATACAGCTTGAAGCCAAACACACTGGCTTTCTACGCCGGTTGAATAATGGCGTCAACAAGTTTCTATGCCGCAGCGCAACAATGCTCAGGCCGGAGAATTGCTAGTGCTGCTCTGGAAAATGGGCGATTCGACCCCCATATTTTGTATTGCAGATTGAGACGGACTGTATAGAATCGAACGCATGGCTACGAAGTATCAGGAAGGCGGACAACTTGAGGCACAACGCAGCAAGCTGGGGCCGCCGAAGATGTACAAGGTGGTGTTGCTGAACGACGATTACACCCCGATGGATTTCGTCATCACCGTTCTGCAGCGGTTTTTTTCTCTGGACACTGAACAAGCGACGCGAATCATGCTCAAAGTTCACAACGAAGGTCGAGGCGTGTGCGGCATCTTCCCGCGCGACATCGCCGCGACCAAGGTGGAACAGGTCATTGCATTTGCGCGCCAGCATCAACACCCGCTTGCTTGCATCATGGAGGAAAACTGATGATTGCCCAGGAACTCGAAGTCAGCCTGCACATGGCCTTCGTCGAGGCGCGTCAAAAACGCCACGAGTTCATTACCGTCGAACACCTCCTGCTGGCGCTGATCGACAACCCCTCCGCCGCCGAGGCGCTGCGCGCCTGCGGTGCAAAAACCGATACGCTGCGCAAGGATTTGACCAATTTCATCGATGAGCACACGCCAACGGTTTCCGGTGAAGACGACATCGATACGCAACCAACCCTGGGCTTCCAGCGCGTCATCCAGCGCGCCATCCTGCACGTGCAATCGTCGGGCAAGAAGGAAGTGAACGGCGCCAACGTGCTGGTCGCCATCTACGGCGAGAAGGATTCGCACGCCGTCTATTTCCTGCAGAAACAGGGCATCACCCGGCTGGATGTCGTCAATTTCATTTCGCACGGCATCAGCAAGGTACCGCAGCAACCGAAAGCCACACCGGAAGGTGAGGTCGAGACCGAAGGCGAAAAGGCCGAGGCTGGTCCGCTCGAGCAATACACCATCAATCTCAACGCCTTGGCACTGCAAGGCAAGATCGATCCGCTGATCGGCCGCGACAAGGAACTGGAGCGCGTCATCCAGACCCTGTGCCGGCGCCGCAAGAACAATCCGTTGCTGGTCGGCGAAGCCGGTGTCGGCAAGACGGCGATTGCCGAAGGCCTGGCCCGCAAGGTGGTCGAAGGCGAGGTGCCGGAAATCTTGGCCAAGGCCAATGTCTATTCGCTGGACATGGGTTCGCTGCTGGCCGGCACCAAGTATCGCGGCGATTTCGAGCAACGCCTGAAGGGTGTCCTCAAGGCCTTGCAGGATAATCCGCACGCCATCCTGTTCATCGACGAAATCCACACCCTGATCGGCGCCGGTTCGGCGTCCGGCGGTACGCTGGACGCCTCCAACCTGCTGAAGCCTGCCCTCTCTTCCGGGCAATTGAAGTGCATCGGGGCGACGACCTATACCGAGTTCCGCGGCATCTTCGAAAAAGACAGCGCACTGTCCCGCCGCTTCCAGAAAATCGACGTCAATGAACCGTCCGTGGCCGAAACCGTGGAAATCCTCAAGGGCCTGAAGGCCCGCTTCGAGGCGCACCACGGCATCAAGTACTCGGCAACGGCGATTTCGTCGGCGGCCGAACTATCGGCCCGTTACATCACCGACCGCCATCTGCCGGACAAGGCGATCGACGTCATCGACGAAGCCGGGGCCGCCCAGCGCATCCTGCCCAAGTCTAAGCAGAAGAAGGTCATCAACAAAGCGGATATCGAGGAGATCGTCGCCAAGATCGCCCGCATCCCGTCGCAGCACGTTTCGCTCGATGATCGTGGTGCGTTGAAGAATCTCGACCGCGACCTGAAGGCGACCGTGTTCGGCCAGGACAAGGCCATTGACGCACTGGCCCAGGCCATCAAGATGGCCCGTTCCGGCTTGGGCAATCCGGGCAAGCCGATCGGCTCCTTCCTGTTCTCCGGCCCGACCGGCGTCGGCAAGACCGAAGTGGCCAAGCAACTGGCCTACTGCCTTGGCGTCGAGTTGCAGCGCTTCGACATGTCGGAGTACATGGAGCGCCATGCCGTGTCACGGCTGATCGGTGCCCCGCCGGGTTATGTCGGTTTCGACCAGGGCGGTTTGCTGACCGAGGCCATTACCAAGAAGCCTTACTGTGTGCTGCTGCTCGACGAAATCGAGAAGGCGCACCCGGATATTTTCAACATCCTGTTGCAGGTCATGGATCACGGCACGCTGACCGACAACAACGGGCGCAAGGCCGATTTCCGCAACGTGGTGATCATCATGACGACCAACGCCGGCGCCGCCGACCTGCAGAAGGCCAGCATGGGCTTCACCAGCAGCAAGCAGAGCGGTGACGAGATGGCGGAAATCAAGCGCATGTTCACGCCGGAATTCCGCAACCGTCTGGATGCCACGATTTCCTTCGCGCCGCTCGATCACGAGATCATCTTGCGCGTCGTCGACAAGTTCCTGATGCAACTGGAAGAACAGTTGCACGAAAAAAAGGTCGAGGCGCACTTCAGCGAAGCGGTCAAGGAAATGCTGGCCAAGAAGGGTTTCGATCCGTTGATGGGTGCCCGCCCGATGTCCCGCCTGATCCAGGACACCATCCGCTCGGCACTGGCCGACGAATTGCTGTTCGGCAAGTTGTCTAGCGGTGGCAAGGTGACGGTTGACCTCGACCAGGAGGGCAAGGTCAGGCTCGATTTCGAGGAAGAAAAAGCCGAAGCCGTCGTCTGACAATTGCCATTCACCCCGAAAGCCGTGCAACATTGCACGGCTTTTTTATTTCGAGGACACTTCCATGAGCTTCAAGACCCCTGATCTTTGCGATGAATTCGAGACTGAACTGGGCAAGACCGTCCGTGTCGTTGCCCCGATGTTCCAGCGTTACGGCGGCCGGACCAGCTTTTCAGGCCAGATCGTCACGCTGAAAATTTTCGAGGACAACTCGCTGGTCCGCGAAGCTTTTGCCGAAAACGGCCAGGGCAAGGTGCTGGTCATCGACGGCGGCGGCTCGCTGCGCTGCGCGCTGGTCGGCGACCAGCTGGCCATCCTGGCCGCCAAGAATGGCTGGAATGGCGTCGTGGTCTATGGCTGCATCCGCGATTCGGGCGACATCAACGGCATCGACCTCGGCGTCCGGGCACTCAACACCCATCCGCAGAAAACGCTGAAGAAAGGCGTTGGCGACAAGAACATCGCCGTCACCTTCGGCGGCGTCACCTTCACCCCTGGCGAATGGCTGTACGCCGATGAAGACGGGGTGCTGGTGTCGGCCAAGCCACTGGTTGAAGCGTAAAAAAACCGGGGTGAAAAGCCCCGGTTTTTGGCATTTTTTCCCGGTCGACTGGGGGATCAAGCTTCCAGCAGCACCGCGCTTTCGCAGCCAACCCGGATGGTGCCCCAGTGCCGGCCGGCGACGATGACCGGCATGTTGATCTCCGACAGTATCTCGCCGGTGTCGCGCGCGTAGGTCTGGACGAGCAGCGGCAGCGTGTTCTTGGCGCCACGCTGGCCGGTCGCGTCGTCCCAGATGCGCCGGGTACGGTTGCCAACCAGATCCGCCTCATAATTGCCGGTCAGCGGATTCGAGTATTTTCTGTTGTGAATGGCGCCGTAGCCCCGGGTATCGATGATCAGGACGTAGACACCGCCCTTGAGCCTCGACAGCGCACTTTCCAGAATCGGCTGAATATGCTGCTCGAAAGCGCTGCAATAGCTGACCTCGTATTTCTGCGGATTGGTGCCGGGCTGAGGGCGATAGTTCTGGTCCCAGATATTGACACCGGTACGGGACAGTTCCTCCAGGCGCCGCTGGATCGCATCGAGGAAATGGCGAGCCTGATCCACATTGAAATCGAAGGCGCCGCGGCCGATCTTGAACCGCGAGACCAGTTCCTGAACGCTCTCGGTGGCCTGGCTCAAGGTCAGCGTGGACTGCTCGGAAGATCTCATGCTGCCGGTCACTTCCCGGGACAGTTCGTGCACCTGCGCCACCGCCTCATGCACCTGGCCATTGGTTGCCGTCAATTGCTCCATGGCTGCCGCGATCTGGTTCAACTGGTCGCCAGTCCGCTCGAAATCGCCGACCATGCGCTGAAACTCGCCTGACGAGCGCTCGACCACCACACGTGTTTGCTGGATGTCGTGGTTGATGATTTCGTTTTCACTTTGCGTATCACGCACCAGGGAAATCATGCTGCCGATGTTGTCGGTGATTTCCTGCGTCGCGACATTGACCCGCTCGGCCAGCTTGCGGACCTCGTCGGCAACCACCGCGAAGCCGCGCCCCATCTCGCCGGCCCGTGCCGCTTCGATGGCCGCATTGAGCGCCAGCAGGTTGGTCTGGTCGGCAATATCCTTGATCAATCCGGCAATTTTCCGGATGCTGTCGGAACGCTGCGCCAGGTGATCGACCGTTTCGTTGAAAGTCGTCAGCTTGTCGCTGACCAGATGAACCTTACTGACGATCTCGTGCATTTCGTTCAGCGACAGGCGCGCGGTAGCCAGGTTGGCGTCGGTCGAATGGGAAATCAATTCGGTGGAATTCGACACCTCCTGAATGGCCTGGATCGCCTCACTGCTCGAACCGAATACCACGTTGGCGATCTCCCCCTGCCGGCTGGCCCGCTCCGCCGTCGAGGCAACGGTCCTCTTGACCATGACGGCCTCACGGGCAATGTTGACACTCATCTTGCGCACTTCGCTGATGATTTCCCGCATCTTGTCGGCGAAACGATTGTAGGCTTCGGCCAGCGTGCGCAATTCGTCGTGGGTGATGGTCGGCAGATTGCGTGAGAAATCCCCCTCGCCACGCCCGATCTCGTCGAAGATCGTGGCGATCATGCGCACCGGGCGCAGGATCAGATAACGGATGTAGAGAATCTGCAGGGCATTCCAGCACAGGGCAAAGAAGGTCAGGCCGATCATCAGAGCCAGCCCCTGATCCATGCCCTCCGAAATGCGCTGCAATACCTCCGGAGCCACGCCCGCCTTGGTGATTTCCTCGGCCACCATGCGCTTTTGCTGGAAATAGACCGCCAGATAAGCCAGATCGATGAAGAAGAGCAGCAAGAAACTCATCAGTTTCTTGGTCAACGAATTCCAGAAGGTCCGCTCGTTCCAGTCGTAAAGCCGTCGAAAGAATTCCATGATAGCCCCAGAAATACAAAATTTGCCGAATTCAACACCCCTTCCCTCTCAGCGTCAAGTCGGAAAATTCTCAAAGTGCTGGTGCGGAGCGCCACAATTTGCCTAGGCGCGATGCCAGATCGCGTTTCACAGCAGCAAATATAATTTCGTATTGTGGAAAATATTACGCAACGCTTTGTTTAAAATAAATAAAATATCGTCTTATGTCTTATACAAGACTATTGCTGCCCTGCCAAAAAGCCACTATACTTTCTCCATCGACGCTGCACCATGAGCATCCGGTTCAACGCCGTTATCCCCACAAACCAAATCTCCTGAGGAATTCACATGAGCACTCGCGAACAGCAAATCGCCGCCCTCGAAAAAGACTGGGCTGAAAATCCCCGCTGGAAAGGCATCAAGCGCGGTTACTCCGCTGCTGACGTCGTCCGTCTGCGCGGTTCTTTCCAGGTCGAACACACCCTGGCCCGTCGCGGCGCCGAAAAGCTGTGGGATCTGGTTAACAACGAACCGTACGTCAACTGCCTGGGCGCCCTGACCGGCGGTCAAGCCGTTCAGCAAGCCAAGGCTGGCATCAAGGCCATCTACCTGTCCGGCTGGCAAGTTGCTGCCGACAACAACGAGTACGCCGCCATGTACCCGGACCAGTCCCTGTACCCGGTTGACTCCGTGCCGAAGGTTGTCGAGCGCATCAACAACGCCTTCAACCGCGCCGACGAAATCCAGTGGTCCAAGAACATCAACAAGGGCGATGCCGGTCACGTGGAATACCACCTGCCGATCGTTGCCGACGCTGAAGCCGGTTTCGGCGGCGTGCTGAACGCCTACGAACTGATGAAGGCCATGATCCGCGCTGGCGCCGCCGGCGTGCACTGGGAAGACCAGCTGGCTTCCGTCAAGAAGTGTGGCCACATGGGCGGCAAGGTTCTGGTCCCGACCACCGAAGCCGTGCAGAAGCTGATCGCTGCCCGTATGGCAGCCGACGTCTACGGCGTGCCGACCCTGGTTATCGCCCGTACCGATGCCGAAGCAGCTGACCTGCTGACCTCCGACTACGACGAAAACGACAAGCCGTTCCTGACCGGCGAGCGCACTGCCGAAGGCTTCTACAAGACTCGCAAGGGTCTGGACCAGGCCATCTCCCGCGCCATCGCCTACGCCGAGTACGCCGACCTGGTGTGGTGCGAAACCGGCACGCCGGATCTGGAATACGCCCGCAAGTTCGCCGAAGCCGTACATAAGGTCCACCCGGGCAAGATGCTGGCCTACAACTGCTCGCCGTCCTTCAACTGGAAGAAGAACCTGGACGATGCCACCATCGCCAAGTTCCAGAAGGAACTTGGCGCCATGGGCTACAAGTACCAGTTCATCACCCTGGCTGGTATCCACTCGATGTGGTACAACATGTTCGATCTGGCCCAGGACTACGCCAAGCGCGGCATGTCGGCCTACGTCGAGAAGGTTCAGGAGCCGGAATTCGCTGCCCGCGACCGTGGCTACACCTTCGTTTCGCACCAGCAGGAAGTCGGTACCGGCTACTTCGACGACGTCACCACCGTGATCCAGGGCGGCAAGTCCTCCGTCACCGCGCTGACCGGCTCGACCGAAGAAGAACAGTTCCACTAAGAAGCACATCGCTTTAGCGCTGCCTGACCCGGCAGCAAGAGGCCAGCCCCCACAAGGTGCTGGCCTTTTTCATTGCAGTCGCCACATCGAGCCGCCCCAACGCCCCAAATCGCTTGTGCCACAACAAAAATCTGTCGTTAAATAGGCGGCGCTCCGCCATCCCAACGCATACCACACCATCAGGAAAGCACCATGTTCACCAATCTCAGCATCAGCAAGCGCCTGGTTTTCGGCTTTGGACTGCTCGTCGCCTTTCTGATTGCGACCAATCTGATGGCGCTCCAGCGCATGGCTGATCTCATGGTCCATATGAATTCGCTGGTGGATGACCGGATGACCCGGGTCCACGAAGCCAACAGGGCCATGGAAGTGGCCCTCGCCAACGGCCGCGCCCTGCGTGGCTTGCTGCTGGTGGACACGGCGGACGAACGCGGCCAGATCAAGAAGGACGTCGAGCTGCTCCGCCAGGAAAACTCGGAGATTCTCGGCACGATGGAGGCACAGATGCAATCCGCCGAAAGCAAGGCCCTGATGGCGAACATCAAGGAACGCCGGGCCGCCTTGCACAGCCTCTATCCGCGCATCTTCGAAGCGGCGGAAAAAAGCGTCGCCGAGGCCAAGCCCATCCTGTTCAAGGAATTCATCCCGACCAACGATGCCTTCATCGCCAGCCTGAAAGCCATGATCGAGTTTCAGGAAACCAAGATGCGACAGACCGTCAAACAAGACCGGGACATTTATGTCAGCGACCGCACCACGGCGATCGCCACCCTGATCGTCGCCACCCTGCTGGCCATCGCCATCGCAATCTGGATCATCCGCTCGGTCTCCCGGCCCCTCGACGGCATCCGTCAGGGCATCCAGCACGTACGCAGCAGCAACGATTTCACCCGCCTCGTGCCGGTCGCCGCCAACGATGAAGTCGGCCAGACGGCCGTTGCCTTCAACGAACTGCTGGCCACCATGCGCCAGACGCTCGGTTCGCTGCGGCTGTCCATCACCCAGATCGACGATGCCTCGCAAAACCTGGCCTCGGGCGCCCAGCAATCGGCACACGCTTCGGAGGATGCCAGCGAATCCGCCGCCTCGATGGCGGCATCGGTCGAACAGGTATCGGTCAGCATCAATCACGTCGCCGCCAACGCCGGCGACGCCCTGCGCATGGCCAGACGCTCCGGCGATCTCTCCGATCAAGGCAGCCGGGTGATCGGCCAGGCGGTCGAGGAGATGCGCAGCATTTCCGGCTCGGTCAAGATCGTCGCTGATGAAATCGACACTCTGGGCAAGCAGTCGACACAGATTTCCAGTGTCGTCCAGGTGATCAAGGAGGTCGCCGACCAGACTAACCTGCTCGCCCTCAACGCCGCCATCGAGGCCGCCCGGGCAGGTGAAGCCGGCCGCGGCTTTGCCGTCGTCGCCGACGAGGTGCGCAAGCTGGCCGAACGCACGACGCTGGCCACCGGCGAAATTGCCGCGATGATCAACGCCATTCAGGGCAGCGCCAGGACGGCAGTCGATTCGATGGAAACCACGGTGCGCCAGGCTGAATCCGGCATGGCGCTGGCCGAGCAGGCGGGTGGTGCGATTGTCGAAATCCGCCAGAGTGCCAACGATGTTGCGCGGGTGGTCGGCGATATCACCGATTCGATCGCCGAGCAAGGCTCTGCCAGCCAGGACATCGCCCAGCAGGTGGAAAGGGTTGCCCAGGCCGCCGAGCAAAACAACGGCGCGGCGCGGAACACCGCCAGCGCAGCCGGCGACCTAGGTCGCCTGGCGCGCAAGATGCGCGAAGACACGGCCCGCTTCGTCATCTGAAACCGGGGCTCGTCCCCGGGCCATTTCTGGCCCATGCGACGGTCGACCGGAAAAAAACGGCAAAACTGAAGTCACGCCGACGGTCGCGACCACATCCAGCTCAGCACCAGCCCGGCCGCCAGGCCGGGCACATAACACCATGCTCCGGGCAGGGTGAACCAGCCGCCGAGCGCGCTGATCGCCATCAACAGGCTGGCTGTCCGCTTGGCGACCAGCGGAATGGCCCGATGATCGCGCCAGGCGACGATGGCCGGGCCGACTTTCGGGTGGGCCAGCAGCCGCGCTTCCCATTCCGGATGCGAACGGGCGAATAAGCAGGCGGCGAGAAGCAGAAACGGCGTCGTCGGCAGCAGCGGCAAGACCGCGCCGACAACGCCAAGCGCCACCGAACAGAGGCCGAGCGCACGATAAACTGTGGTTTTCATGGGGCGCTCAGCGCAGTTCCCAATAACTCGGGCGGCTATAGGTTTCCTTGAGCAGGTCGATGAACAGCCGGACCCGCATCGGTAGATGGCGACGCTGAGGAAAGACGGCGTAAATGCCCATCGGCGGCGCCTGCCAGGCATCGAGCACGGAAGTCAGCGTGCCTTCTTTGAGATCCTGCCCGACTTCCCACAGCGAGCGCCAGGCCAGCCCCCGGCCGGCCAGCGCCCATTCGTGCAGCACCGCGCCGTCGTTGCATTCGAAAGTGCCGCCGACCTTGATGGTGTCGACGGCGCCGGAAGCCGGGTCGCGAAATACCCAGCCACGCTGCTGGCCGAGCGACAGGCAATTGTGGTGCGCCAGATCGGCCGGCTCGCGCGGTACGCCACAAGCCACGAGATAGGCCGGGCTGGCCACCACCATGCGGCGCATCTCGCCGAGCCGGACGCTGATCAGGCTGGAATCGGTCAGTTCGCCGATGCGGATGGCACAGTCGATATTCTCGTTGAGCAAATCGACCAGGCGGTCACTGAGATCGAGATTGACCGTCACCTCCGGATTGGCCTGCATGAACTCGCCAACCAGCGGCGCGACATGCCGCCGCCCGAATCCGGAGGGTGCCGACAAGCGCAGCTGACCACTGGCCCGCACGCTGCCCAGCGACACCGCAGCCTCGGCGTTGGCCAGGTCGTTGAGCACTTTCTGGCAATCCTCCAGAAAGGCCTGGCCTTCGAAAGTCAACGTCAGCTTACGCGTCGTCCGCACCATCAGGCGGACGCCCAGTCTCGCCTCCAGTGCATCCAGGCGCCGGCCGATGATCGCCGGCGTGACGCCCTCCTGGCGGGCGGCCGCTGACAAACTGCCACGCGTCGCGACATTGACAAAAGCCGTGATCTGCTTGAAAGAGGACACCGTTTTATACCCCAGGTAAAATAATCTTCGCCAAAACGCTAGCTTATTTTATCTCTAAAGTAACAATACAATTCAATTCATCCAGAACCCGGGCCCTCCCGCCCATCAAGAATGCATATGACTGAAATGCTCCTCGTCGGAGCCGGCGCTTTTCTCGCCGGCGGCATGAACGCCATCGCCGGCGGCGGCACCTTTTTTTCCTTTCCCGCCCTGCTCGCGGCCGGCGTGCCGCCGGTCATGGCCAATGCCAGCAACACCGTCGGCCTCTGCCCGGCCAGCCTGGTCAGCGCCTGGGCCTATCGCCGCGAAGCCCTGCGCCATGGCAAGTGGGCCTTGTTGCTGATCGCCGTCTCGCTGCTCGGCGGCATCGCCGGCGGCCTGCTGCTGCTGGCCACCAGCAATGAATCCTTCTCGCGCCTGATTCCCTGGCTGCTGCTCGTCGCCACGGCGCTGTTCGCCTTCAGCAGCCAGTTCTCGCGCCTGATCAAATGGGCCAAGGGCAAGCTGGGCGGCAACGTTGACGTGCGCAACCCGGGCGGCCCGGGCGGCGCCCTCTTCCAGCTCATCGTCGCCATCTACGGCGGATTTTTTGGCGCCGGCATGGGCATCCTGACGCTCGCCGCACTGTCCATCCAGGGCTTCGAGGATATCCAGGAAATCAATGCCCTGAAGAACCTGACCTCGGGCATCAACTATTTCGTGTCATCGACCACCTTCATCATCGCCGGCGCCGTCAGCTGGCCGCACACCACGGTCATGCTGGTGACGGCGATGGCCGGCGGCTATGCCGGTGCCTCGGTGGCCCGCCGCCTGCCCGCCATCTGGCTGAAACGCCTGGTAATCGCGGTTGGCGCCAGCCTGACTGTGATCTATTTTTTTAAGACCTACGCTTAATCTTCACCATAAGGAGCTTTTCATGAGCCTCAATCTTCCGCAAGGCGTGCAAATCACCGGCGACA
>CAMLHL010000044.1 GCA_946479855.1 uncultured Pseudomonadota bacterium | reverse complement strand
ATCGACAAATACAACCCGAAAAAATAAGGAAGACCATGCGCCCCAGCCAACGCCAACCGGATCAGCTCCGCGCCATCCGCATCACCCGCAATTTCACCCGCCACGCCGAAGGCTCGGTGCTGATCGAAATGGGCGACACCCGCGTGCTGTGCACCGCCAGCGTCGAGGAAAACGTGCCGCCTTTCCTGCGCGGCAAGGGCCAGGGCTGGGTCACCGCCGAGTACGGCATGCTGCCGCGGGCGACGCACACCCGCACCGCCCGCGAGGCGGCCAAGGGCAAGCAGACCGGCCGGACCCAGGAAATCCAGCGCCTGATCGGCCGCGCCCTGCGCGCGGTGGTCGACCTCAAGGCGCTGGGCGAGCGCCAGATCACCCTCGATTGCGACGTCCTGCAAGCCGACGGCGGCACCCGCTGCGCCTCGATCACTGGCGCCTGGGTGGCGTTGTATGAAGCCTGCGACAAGCTGGTCAAGGCCGGCAAGCTGGCCGCCAACCCGGTGCGCGACCACGTCGCCGCCATTTCGGTTGGCATCTACCAGGGCGCCCCGGTCCTCGACCTCGACTACCCGGAAGATTCGGGCTGCGATACCGACATGAACGTCGTCATGACCGGCAATGGCGGCATCGTCGAAATCCAGGGCACGGCCGAAGGCGAGCCGTTCACCCGCGAACAGATGAGCGTGCTGGTCGACCTCGCCACGCTCGGTATCCGCCACCTCGTCGCCGCCCAGCAAACAGCGCTCCCCTCATGAAAAAACTCGTCCTCGCCTCGAACAACGCCAAGAAGATCAAGGAGCTGAACGCGCTGCTGGCGCCGCTCGGCTTTGAAGTCATCCCGCAAGGCCAGTTGGGCATTCCCGAAGCCGAAGAACCGCACTGCACCTTCGTCGAGAACGCCCTGGCCAAGGCCCGCCATGCTGCCGCCCAGAGCGGCCTGCCGGCCCTGGCCGACGACTCCGGGCTATGCGTCGCCGCCCTCGGCGGCGCGCCGGGGGTCTATTCTGCCCGCTATGCCGGCGAGCCGAAATCGGATGCCCGCAACAACGAGAAACTGCTCGCCGATCTGGCCGGTCAAGCCGATCGCAGGGCTCATTTCGCCTGCGTGCTGATTCTGGTTCGTTCAGCCGAGGACCCGCAACCGATCATCGCCGAGGGCGAATGGCACGGCGAAATCCTCGAAGCCCAGCGCGGCACCGAGGGCTTCGGTTACGACCCTCTGTTCTACGTGCCGAGCCATTGCCAGACCGCCGCCGAACTTGCGGCCGTCATCAAGAACCAGCTCTCGCATCGCGGCCAGGCCATGCAAAAACTCATTGCCCGCCTGCCAGCGCTGTAAATCCATGGCCCGCACCATCCCCATTTTTACCCAAAAACCGGCGTCGACCGTAGCGAACCTCGAATTTCGCGTTTCACCGCCGCTCGCGCTCTACGTGCACGTGCCGTGGTGCGTACAGAAGTGCCCTTACTGCGACTTCAACTCGCACGAGGCCGGCGAGACGATCCCCGAGCGCGAATACGTCGACGCCCTGATCGCCGACCTGCAATCCGCCCTGCCGCTGATCTGGGGCCGGCCGGTAGTCAGCGTCTTTTTCGGCGGCGGCACGCCCAGCCTCCTCTCGCCGGCCGCCATCGACGAACTGATCGCCGCTTTCCGGGCATTGGCCATGCTGGCGCCGGACGCCGAGATCACGCTCGAAGCCAACCCGGGCACGGTCGAGGCTGAAAAATTCGCCGGCTTCCGGGCGGCCGGCGTCAATCGCCTGTCACTCGGCATCCAGAGCTTCAACGACGAGCACCTCAAGGTGCTCGGTCGCATCCACGGCAGCGCCGAAGCCAGGCACGCCGCGACCCTGGCCGGCGAGTATTTCGAATCGTTCAACCTCGACCTGATGTACGGCCTGCCGGGCCAAACGCACGCGCAAGCGCTCGCCGACATCGAGACCGCACTGACCTTCTCGCCCTCGCACCTCTCCTGCTACCAGCTGACACTGGAACCGAATACGCGCTTCGCAGCCTTCCCGCCGGAACTACCGGAAGGCGACCTTTGTGCCGACATGCAGGAAGCCATTGAGATTAGGCTGGCCGCTGCCGGTTTCGCCAACTACGAGACATCGGCGTTTGCGCAACCGGGCAAGGAATGCAAGCACAACCTGAATTACTGGTATTTCGGAGACTATCTCGGCATCGGCGCCGGCGCCCATTCGAAATTGACCCTGCACGACCGCGTCCTGCGCCAGATGCGCTGGAAACATCCCAAGGCCTACCTGGAAAACATCCGCAGCGGCAGTGCCTTGCAGGAAGACAAGCCGGTCGAGATGGCCAGCCTGCCCTTCGAGTTCCTGATGAATGGGCTGCGCCTGGCCGACGGCTTCCATCCTTCGCTGTTCGAAGCGCGGACGGCGCAATCGCTGAAACTCATCCTGCCGCAATTGAGAGCCGCCGAGGCCGAGGGCCTGCTCATCGTCGGCCCGGAAAAAATTGCGCCGACCGCCAGGGGCCGGCGCTTCCTGAACGTGCTGCTCGAACGCTTCCTTTAGGCGAACAAGCCGCCCTTTTTCAGCAAGTCGAGCCCCTGGGCCAGCAGGTCGCCCCCCGGCGGCAGCTGGCCATCCGGCGTCAGCTTGTCGACCACCTGGGGCAACAGTTCGGCCAGACTGCCGGAAGCCTGCTCCGGCGACACTCCGAGCTGCGCCGCGATGTTCTGCAGTTGCCCGCCGCCGAGGACAGCCTGCAATTGCTCGGCCGACACCGGCAGATTCTGCCCGGTCGACACCCATGAATTGACGATTTCGCCCAGCCCGCCCTGCTGGAAGGACTGCACCAGCCCACTCAAACCACCCGGCTGGCTGTTGATCAACTGCATAACGAGATCCGCCAAACCGTTGTTGCTGCCGCTTTGTCCGCCGGCCAGCGCACCGACGACCGAATCGAGAAGACCCATGATTGCCGCTCCGATGAAGTTGGAATACTCATGCTAGACCATGGGCGTGACGAGTGTGTGAAGATTTGCGAAGAGACGGGTGGCGTGACGTACACACTGACTGCTACCGGCTGCGGATTCAAACGGTCAATGTCCACGCGACCTCGTTGGCTTTCACAGACCGTTCCAGCCGGTTCTTTAATTGGCCGCGACACCATGTTTAAGAATTCCTTAAGTGCGGCCATCTAGACTACGAACTCACCTTGCTCCCGGAAGATGATATGCAACAGTTGAATTGGCCTCCTCTCGTCAGAATTCAGCACTGGCTGACGGTTTTGCTCATGCTTCTCTGTATTGGCGCGGTTTGGAGCCATGAAGCTTTCGACAAATCGAATCCCTTACGGGCCCAACTCATGCAGATCCACTTTCTGCTGGGCGCGTTAATCGGCCTGCTGACGCTCCCTCGGTTACTAACACGGGCCTTGGTGAAAGGCCCTGTGCATGCCATGCCCCCTCTTGTTGCATCACTCGCCAAGGCCGGCCACCTCAGTCTTTACCTGCTGATGGTGCTCCTCCCCATCTGCGGTTATGTCGCAGTCTCCGGCAAAGGCTTGCCTATCGACCTCCTCGGCTTGCTGGAGCTTCCGCCGCTACCGGTCAGCAAGGAGGTCGCCAAGGGGTTCAAGGATCTTCATGAAGGCCTCGGTAACGCTTTGATCGCTTTGGTCGCGCTACACGTTGCCGCTGCGGTATTCCATGCAGTGGTTCTGAAAGACAAAGTACTGCATTCGATGGTAGGGCGCGCCACTGATTAGCGTATCGCGCCTGTTTTCCGACGAATGAAACTGAACGTGCACCGGTTCTTACCGATGCCCTTCATGGAAGCTTAGCGGTTCCGTCCGGGACCCATACCCCCCATTCCACCGCCGGGGCCCATGCCTCCCATGCCGCCTCCCGGCCCCATTTGGCGCCCCTGACCACCGCCTAGGGCTGGCGGCGTATCCGGCAAGGTGACGCCTTGCTCCTTGGCCCTGAGTTGCATTTGCTCATGATGCTGCAAGCGGATTTGTTCGCGCTCTTCAACGGTCTTCGCCGCTCTCAGCTTGTTGCGATGCTCAATACGTTCCTGATTTGTCATCAGCTGGCTGCCGTAAATCGGGGCATTCGCAGCAAAGGACGTAGAGGAAGCCATCAAACCTATCGCAATAGCAGTCAGGGCAATTTTCACGGTGTCCTTGGTCATTTTTCTCTCCCAAATGGCTAATACTTGAAAGCTATGTAACATTGCCAACCATCATGACGACGTGTTTTTCCACCCCGTCACTTCAGTTATAGCCGGTATTTCAGACAAATCCGGCTTCGCAACAAATAGTTGCAATTGGGGAAGGGGCGAGTAGCAGCCATCAGCTGCCTGCCAGGAAGCAGACGTTAATAATGGGCTTGTCGAAAGACAGCCAGGGATCGCTGGCAGAATCCCACGGTCAACCGGAAATTTGGGCCAAAATCGAAATTGGCCCACCGCTCAGGCCAGCAGGTCGCCGTCGACGTAATACCAGCGGCCGTCTTCGCAAACGAAGCGGCTCAGTTCGTGCAAGCGGTGGCCGCGCCCCTCGATGCGGTAACGGGCGACGAACTCGACCGTCGCGTGGGCGGCGTCCTGCACGGCGTGGCGTTTGACCTGGAGGCCGAGCCACTTGGTCGAGTCGGCGTCGAGATCGAGTTCGCTCGGCCGCGTCGTCGGGTGCCAGGTGGCGAGCAGGTACTCGTCCAGTTTCAGCACGTAGGCGCTGTAGCGCGAGCGCATCAGCGCTTCGGCGCTCGGGGCGGCTTCGGCGCCGGCGTGCAGCCGGCTGCAGCAGGCGGCGTAGGGCCGGCCGCTGCCGCAGGGACAGTCCTGGCCGGCGCTCACGCTTCCCAGGGCGGCGTGCCCGTCGCGGCACCGGCCGGAGCGGCGGCCGCCTCGACCTTCTCGCCGCCCAGCGCGGCGATCAGCTGCGGCAGGAAGCGCGTCAGTTCGCCGGTCATCAGCGCGAAATCGGCGTCGAACTGTTCGTCGGCGTGCTCGGCGTTCTTCTCGGCCTCTTCCTTCAACAGGTCGAGGAAGGCCAGGCGCTTGATTTCCAGTTTTTCGGACAGCACGAAGGAAATCCGTTCATCCCAGGTCAGCGCCAGCCGGGTCGGCAGTTTGCCGGCCGCCAGGTGGGCCTTGATCTCGCCGCCGACTTCGTCACCGAGCGGGTGGCGGACGTAGCGGACGGCAGCCTTTTCCTCGCCGACCGATTTCAGTTCGCAGTCGCGGTCGATGGTGAAGCCGGCCGGGGCGTCGCCGCCGGCCAGCCAGTCGGCCATCGCCGATTGCGGCGAGAGTTCGGTATGCAGCGGGGTCAGCGGGAATTCGTCGAGGTAATGGCGGAGGTGCTCGATGACTTCCTCGGCCTTGGCCGGGCTGCCGGCATCGACGACGAACCAGCCGTTCTGGGGGTCGATCCAGACGAAGGAAGTGCGCTTCTTGGTGAAGGCGCGCGGCATCAGTTCCTCGGTGACGCGTTCCTTCAGTTCGCGCAGCGCCTTGCGGCCCGGCGCGTAGCCTTGTTCCTCGGTCAGCTTGTCGGCGCGCTCCTTAACTTCGTCATTGACCACCGACGACGGCAGCAGGCGCTGTTCGACGGCCAGCGCGATCAGCCACTGGCGATTGCTGGCATAGACCAGGGCGCCATCCTTGCGCGGCGCCACCCAGCCGCGGCTGATCGCCTCATGGCTGGTGCAGCGGGCGAAGGTGCCGCGATTGAGTTGCTCGTCGAGCTTGGCGAGGTCGATGTTCCACGGTGTCGGTAAACGGTAGAGCTGAAGATTCTTGAACCACATGGTGAGTATTCCTGACGAGCGCCGTTCAGCGCTTCTTGAAGATGATGTCCCAGACACCGTGACCGAGGCGCAGGCCGCGGTTTTCGAACTTGGTCAGCGGCCGGTATTCCGGGCGCGGCGCGAAGCCGGCCAGGCCGGCGGCGCTGTCGGCTTCGAGCGCGGCGGCCAGAGCAGCGGGCGACGGGTTGGCAACGCTGTTGTCCAGGCTGGCTTCGCCGCCGAGCACATCGAGCATCTGCAGCGCGTAGTTTTCCCAGTCGGTGGCGCAGTGGAAATAGCCGCCCGGCTTCAGCCGCGAGGCGAGCAGCGCGACGAAGGCCGGCTGGATCAGCCGGCGCTTCTTGTGGCGGGTCTTGTGCCACGGGTCGGGGAAGAAGACATGGATGCCGTCGAGCGAGCCTTCGGGCAGCATGTCGCGCACCACCTCGACCGCGTCGTGGTGGCCGATGCGCAGGTTGGACAGGTTCTTCTCGGCGATCAGCTTGCACAGCGCGCCGACGCCCGGCACGTGCACTTCCAGCCCGAAATAGTCGTTCTCCGGATGCGCTTCGGCGATTTTCGCCGTCGTTTCACCCATGCCGCAGCCGATTTCGAGGATCTTGGCGTTCGACCGGCCGAACACGGCATTCAGGTCGATGGCCGACGGCTGATAAGGCACGCCGATCTTCGGCATCATCTCGGCCAGGTAGCGCTGCTGCGCCTCCGACATCCGGCCGGCGCGGCGGACGAAGCTCTTGATGTGGCCGTGGGGGTCACGCCCTTCGCGACCCTCGGTATAGACGCCGTCGTCGTGGGCGGCGCCGGTTTCGATCAGCGGAGCGCCGCTCATGAGCCGATCAATCCGGAGGTCGGCGATGAGGGATCGGCCGAGTACAGTTTGCGCGGCATGCGGCCGGCCAGGAAAGCCTCGCGGCCGGCCTCGACGCCTTTTTTCATGGCGCTGGCCATCAGCACGGGATTCTTGGCATGGGCGATGGCGGTATTCATCAGCACACCGTCGCAACCCAGTTCCATGGCGATGGTCGCATCCGAGGCGGTGCCGACGCCGGCATCGACGATCACCGGCACCTTGGCGTGGTCGATGATCAGACGCAGGTTCCACGGGTTGAGGATGCCCATGCCGGAGCCGATCAGCGAGGCCAGCGGCATCACCGCGACGCAGCCGATCTCTTCGAGCATCTTGGCCTGGATCGGGTCGTCGGAGCAGTAGACCATCACCTGGAAGCCGTCCTTGACCAGCGTTTCGGCGGCCTTCAGGGTTTCCGGCATGTTCGGGAACAGGCTCTTCGGGTCGCCGAGCACTTCCAGCTTGCACAGCGGGTGGCCGTCGAGCAGTTCGCGCGCCAGGCGCAGCGTGCGCACGGCCTCGTCGGCGCTGTAGCAGCCGGCGGTGTTGGGCAGGATGGTGAAGCGGGACGGCGGGATGGCGTCGAGCAGGTTGGGCTGGCTGGCATCCTGGCCGATGTTGGTCCGGCGGATGGCGACGGTGACGATCTCGGCGCCCGAGGCGTCGATCGCCGCCCGAGTTTCGGCGAAATCCTTGTATTTGCCGGTGCCGACCAGCAAACGGGAACGATACGCCTTACCGGCGATAGTCAGTTGATGCATGGAGCTTTCTCCGGATTAGCCGCCGCCAACGGCGACGACGATTTCGAGTTGGTCGCCCGCCGCGAGCGCGGTCGTGGCGTGCTGGCTCTTGGGGACGATTTCGCCGTTGCGTTCGATGGCGATACGCTTGCCGGCATAGCCGAGCTGCTCAATGAGCCCGGCGACGGTCAATTTTGATTCGGTGGCGAACTGACGCGGTTCGCCATTGATGAGGATATTCAACATCCATTCATTTTACCGGCTTGGCTGCCATTTTAGGCATAGTGCTGGCCGCGCTCAGCGTGACCCGGATGGCGGCTCCACCCAGTCTGGATGAAACACCGATGTCGACATCGCCGCCATGCTGGCGGGCAATTTCGCGCACGATCGCCAGCCCCAGGCCGCTCCCGCCCGGGGGACTGCCCGGCAACTGGTAGAAGCGTTCCACTACCCGGGCCCGCCCGGCTTCCGGAATGCCGCTACCACTATCTTCGACCGCCAGCCAGACGGACTCCCCTTGCGCGCCGCAGCTGACCGTGATCGTGCCTCCTTCCGGCGTATGGCGCAGGGCGTTGTCGAGGAGATTGGCCAGCATTTCCTGGAGCAGCAGCGGGTTGCCCCGGACGCCAAGCGGCACCAGTTCAAAACCGAGATCGATCTGCCGGCTGATCGCCTCGGGCAGACAGCTCTCGGCTACCTGCCGGATGACTTCCTCCAGCGCGACTTCGCGGGTCTGGCCCAGGGACGGCTCAGCCCGGGCCAGGGCCAGCATCTGGTCCACCAGATGGGACAGGCGATGGGCCGCTGCCAGGACGCCGGCAAAACGCTCCCGCTCATCGTCGGCCGTTGCGCACAGGGCGGCCTCCAGTTGCGCCTGCAGGGCGGCGATCGGATTGCGCAACTGATGCGCGGCATCGGACACGAAATTGCGCTGGGATGCCAGCGAGTATTCGAGACGTTGCAACAAGTCGTTGATTTCGGTGGCCAGCGGCTGAATTTCCTCGGGAACCCGGACGCGCACCGGACTCAAATCCTCGTGCGAACGCTCGGCCAGCTCCTGGCGAAGCTTCGACAACGGATCCAGCCCGGAACGCACCCCAAACCAGACGATGCCGATACAGGTCAGGGTCAGCAGCAATTCCGGCAACAACATGCCCAGCAAGATTTCCCGAATCAATGCATTGCGCTTGATCAACGTCTCCCCGGCCAGCACCGTCACCGACTGATCGGCCACCTGGACCTGCAGCGCGGCGACACGAACCGGCTCGCCATCCAGGACGCCGTCATAATAATAGGTTGCCTCGCCCATTGCTGCCGACGCGCTGCCGGTCTCCGGCATCGGCAGGCCGGGTGCGCCATCGAGCAGCTCGCCGCCGGGGCCGCGCACCGCATAGAAGACGCGATCAAATTTATCGACCAGCAGAATCGCCCGTGCCTGCTGGGTCAACGGCAATGGCAGACGGCCATCGGAATGCTGGAGTTGCTCAACGATGGCGAAGGCCGTATCGACCAAGGCCCGGTCATAGGCCTTGGTGGCATTGCGCCAGGCCACCCAGTAGGCAGTCGCCGCCCCGAGCAACAGGAGCACGATCAACGCCGGCAGCAGGCGCCGCAGCAGTTGCAGGCGCAGGCTAGTCGGCGGCATCGGCCGGCTGCTCGAGGAAGTAACCGAGGCCGCGGACAGTGCGGATCGTGATGCCCGCCGGTTCGAGTTTCAGCCGCAATCGGGAAATAATTTTCTCGATGGCATTGGGGGTGATCTCCTCGTCCCAGCCATAGAGCGACTGGCTGATCTGCTCCTTGCTGACAATGCGATTGATCCGTGTCGCGAAGAACTCGATCGCCGCCCATTCGCGGGCGCTCAGCTCGATCGCCTGACCATCGATCCAGGCCCGCTTGCCAACGCTGTCCAGGCGCAAGCGGCCCAACGAAAACAACACCTCGGCCGCCGCCTGGGCTCGCCGGACCAGGGCGCGCACCCGGGCAATCAGTTCGACAGCCGCCACCGGCTTAACCAGATAGTCGTCGGCGCCGAGATCGAGCAAGCGAACGCGCTCTTCCAGCTCCAGGCGGGCCGACAGGACCATCACCGGCAGGTTCTGGCGGCGTTCGCGCAGGCGTTGCAGAATGACGCTGCCGTCAAGATCGGGCAAACCGAGGTCAAGGACGACCAGGTCGAAGGTGGCGCTGGCCAGCCAGTTTCCGGCACTCCGGCCATCGCCCGCGACCTCCACCAGATAACCGGCCTGTTTCAGCGAACGGGCCAGGCCGTCGGCCAACAGGTAGTCGTCCTCGATCAACAGGATATGCATGGGTGCGTCAGAAAGTGGTCAGGCTGACCTCATAAGATAACACTCCTCCTTGGATGTCTGACCCATGCACCGATCGCTGTTTTCGTTTTTATTCGTTTCCCTGCTCTCCACCGCGGCCCAGGCAGGCACGGCACTCGGCCTGAAGGAAGCTGAAGCGCTCTGGCGGCAGCACAGCCACGAACTGCAGCTGGCCCAAGCCAATGTCGCCACTGCGGCGGCCGACCTGAAGACCGCCGGACAGCTACCGAACCCCGATGTCTCCTTGAATGTGCTGTCGATCAGCCCGTGGTCGGGCTATGGCGCCGGGGGCCTGAAAGACAAGAAAATGGACACCCAGCTGCGCATCGATCAGCTGATCGAACGCGGCGGCAAGCGCGATCTGCGGCTCCGCAGTGCCGAAGCCCGTCTCGAAGCAGCCGGTTTCGATCAGGACGACACGGCGCGCCAGCAACTCGGCGTCTTGCGCAATGCTTATTACAGCCTGCGCCTGGCCCAGGAAAAGCTGGCCCTGGCCCAGGAAACGGCAGCGCTGTACAGCCAGAGCGCCGATGCCGGCAAGCGCCGCCTGAAGGCCGGTGACATCGCACCGGTCGACCTGTCGCGGCTCCAGATCGACCAGGCGCGAGCCGACAGTGACGCGCGCCAGGCCCAGGGCGACCTGCAACAGGCTCGGCAGGTGCTGGCCTACCTGATCGGCCGCCAGGCGGATGCCGACACGCTGCTGGCCGCCGACAGCTGGCCGGCCCTGGAGGCCCAGGCACTCGCCGAGGCTCCGCTGGATCAACGGCCGGATCTGGAAGCCGCCAGCCGACGCCTGAAGGCCGCCGAAGCAGACCGCGACCTGGCCCGTGCCCGGAAAAAACGGGATGTCACCGTCGGCCTCCAGTATGAACACAATCTGCAGAACGCGCCGACCGACAGCATTGGCTTCGGCATCAGCGTGCCGCTTTTCATCTGGCACGAGTACGAAGGGGAAATTGCCCGTGCCGAAGCCGATCTCGATGTCGCCCGCCAGCAACTGGCGCAGCAACAGGCGCTGGCCGTCGGCCAGGTTGCCCAGGCCCGCCAGGCCCTGCTCGCGGCGCGCGACCGTCTGGCCCGCCTCGAAAACGGACTGCAGGTCGATGCCGAACGCGTCGCCAAGGCCGCCGAATTTGCCTATGCCAAAGGCGCCATGGGCTTGATCGACCTGCTCGATGCCCGCCGCACCTTGCGCCAGATCCAGATCGAAACCGCCAACGCTCGCGCCGACTACGCCAAGGCGCTGGCCGACTGGCAAATCCAGGCTGAATTCAGGAAACTCCCATGAGACTGCTCCCCATTACCCTGAGCTTGTTGCTCGCCCTGGCCGGCTGCTCCGGCGAACCCGAAGCCGCCAAGGAGGAAACGATCAAGGTTGAAGGCAACCATGCCGTGCTGGCCGAGCCCGACAAAGCCTCCTTCCTGAAGCTGGCGGCCGTCGTGGCCGACCAGGGCAGCCAGCTGCGCCTGCCGGGGAGGCTGGTCTGGAACGAGGAAAAGACCGTGCGCGTCTTTCCGCAACTGGGCGGCCGCATTCAGAGTATTACGGTCGACGTCGGAAATACCGTAAAAACCGGCCAGCCGCTGGCCGTCCTCAATTCACCGGATTACGGCCAGGCACTGGCCGAGGCGCGCAAGGCCCAGGCGGACGCCGAGGTCGCCGGCCAGGCGCTGGAACGCAATCGCCAGTTGCGCGAGGCCGGCGTCGTTGCTGAAAAAGACTGGCAGCAGGCCGCTGCCGCCGCGGTCGCCGCCAAGGCGGAAGCCGCCCGGGCCAGCCAGCGGCTGGCCGGACTGGGCGGGGCCAGCGATGGTTCCTATACGTTGCGCAGCCCGCTCGCCGGCGTGGTGGTCGAGCGCAATCTGAATCCGGGCATGGAATTTCGCCCGGATCAGTCCGGCGCCCCCTTGTTCGTCGTCACCGACCCGGCCAACCTGTGGGTGCTGATCGACGCCGGCGAAGCCGATCTGGGCAAGCTCAAGCCGGGATCGACGTTCGCCCTCGAATCGAAGCAATACCCGGGCGAACATTTCTCGGGCGTGATCCGCCATATTGCCGATTTCGTCGACCCGAACAGCCGGACCATCAAGGTCCGCGGCGAAGTGGCGAATGCCGATCGCCGCCTGAAAGGCGAAATGTTCGTCAACGCCCTGATTCAATTGCCGCCCAGTTCGGTGTTGCTCGCCCCGGCGCCGGCGGTTTTCCTGTTCGGCGAAAAGCGCTATGTCTTCGTCGAGGAGGCGACCGGGCGTTATCGCCTGCAGCGCATCGAGGCGGGGGCCGAACGCAATGGCTGGATCGAATTGCTGAGCGGCGTACGGGAAGGCGACAAGGTGGTCGTTGAAGGCAGCCTGCATCTGCTCAAGTATTTCAAGCCGGCCGACGCCGAGAAACAGGCCGCACAATGATCAAGCGCATCGTCCATTTTGCGCTCAACCAGCCGCTCTTCGTCATCCTCGGGCTGGTGCTGTTCATCGGCATCGGCGCGACGGCTTTCAAGAACCTGCCGATCGAAGCCTTTCCCGATGTGACCGACACCCAGGTCACGATCATCTCGCTCTATCCCGGCCGGGCGCCGGAAGAGGTCGAGAAGCAAGTCACCATTCCGCTCGAAATCGGCCTTTCCGGCGTGCCCAACTCGATTCGCATGTTCTCGCATACGCAGTTCGGCCTGTCGTTCATCGTCATCACTTTCGACGAAAAACCCAGCCTGTTCATGGCTCGCCAACTGGTCGAAGAACGTTTGCGCGGACTCGATCTGCCCCCCGGCGTCGAACCGGAACTGGCGCCACCGGCCACCGCCACCGGCGAAATCTTCCGCTACCGCCTCGACGCCCCCGGCCTGAAGCCGAGCGAGATCAGGGCCATCCAGGACTGGACGGTTTCCCGTCAGATCAAGCAGGTACCGGGCATTGCCGATGTCGTCTCGCTCGGTGGACCGATTCGCCAGTACGAGGTGCGCCCGAATCTGGCGAAACTGCGCGATTACCAGATCACCCTCGGTCAGCTGTTCAACGCCTTGCAACGGGCCAATGCCAATGCCGGCGGCGGTTCGGTGGCACAGGGCCGACAGCAGTTCCTGATCCGTTCGCTCGGGCTGCTGCGCTCCTCGGCCGACATCGGTCAGGTGGTAGTCGCCGAAAACAAGGGCACGCCGATCCTGGTCCGCGATATCGCCGAGATCGTCGAAGCGCGGGTGCCCGAGCAGGGCATCGTCGGCATCAGCGACGCCACGGGCGACCAGGATGACGTGGTCTCGGGCATCGTGCTGCTGCGCAAGGATGAAAATCCGTCGATCGTGCTCGAGGCGCTGAAAGCCAAGGTCGATGCGCTCAATGCCGGCGGCCTGCCGCCCGGCGTGCAGATCGTGCCCTTCTACGACCGCTCCTGGCTGATCAGCAAGACGCTGAAAACCGTCTTCATGAACCTGCTCGAAGGCGCCCTGCTGGTAACGCTGGTGCTTTACCTGTTCCTGGCCGATCTGCGGGCGGCCGGCATTGTCGCGGCGATCATCCCGCTCGCCCTGCTCGGCACCTTCATCGGCCTGTCGGTCGTCAACATTCCGGCCAATCTGCTGTCGCTCGGCGCCATGGACTTCGGGATCATCGTCGACGGTGCGGTCATCGTCATCGAGAACATTTTCCGACGGCTCGGCGAGGCCAGGCGCAGCGAGGACCATCGCCCCCATACCCGGACCATTCAGGAAGCCGTCGTCGAAATCGGCCGGCCGACCGTCTTCTCGATGATCATCATCATGGTCGCCCACCTGCCGATCTTCACGATGCAGCGCCACGAAGGCAAGATCTTCGCGCCGATGGCCTACTCGGTGGTCGCCGCACTGATCACTTCGCTGATCCTGTCGCTGACGCTGGTGCCTTTCCTCTCCAAGATCGCCTTCAAGAACCATGTGCCGCACGAGGAAACCCGGTTGATGCACTGGTTCGCCAACCGTTACGAACCGGCCCTGAAGTGGGTGCTGGCCAATACCCGGCGCGTTCTGGTCATGGCCTTGGTGGCGCTCGCCATCACGGCAGCCCTGGTACCGCAACTGGGCACCGAATTCCTGCCCGAACTGAACGAGGGCTCGATCTGGATCAACATCACGCTGCCGACTTCGGTTTCGATCGACGAGGCCAAGGCCGAGTTGCGCAAGCTGCGCCGGATCATCGCCGATTTTCCCGAAGTCAATGCGGTGATTTCCAAGGGCGGCCGGCCGGAGGACGGAACCGATCCGAAGAACATCAACATGACCGAAATGCTGGTCGACCTGAAACCCGATGCCCAATGGCGCAAGGGAATGACCAAGGAACGGCTGATCCGTGAGATGGAGGACAAGCTGAACGACATGCCGGGCATCGAGCCGACCTTCAGCCAGCCGGTGCGCGACCAGATTCTCGAATCGATTTCACAGATCGACGGCCAGATCGTCATCAAGATGTTCGGCGACGATACCGCGACGCTGAAACTGTACGCCAACCAGTTGCTCGACAAGATCGGCAAGGTGCCGGGGGTCGATCGCGCCTTCATTGACCGCGACGGCGACCTGCCGCAGTACCGGCTGGAAATCGACCGCGCCGCGGCGGCGCGCTATGGCCTGAATGTCATGGACGTTCAGGACGTGGTCGAAACCGCCCTGGCCGGCAAGGCGGCCACCGAGCTCTGGGAAGGCGACCGCCATTTCAGCGTCGTCGTCCGCCTCGACGAGCCGTCGCGCCAGCTCGATCGCCTGAAGGACGTACTGGTGCCGACGCCGGCGGGCGCCCAGGTGCCCCTGTCGGCCCTGGTCGACTTCAAGATGGGCAGCGGCGCCATGAACATTGCCCGTGAATCCGGCCAGCGCGTCGTCGCCATCGGCGTCTTCATCCGCGACCGCGACATGGGCAGCGTCGTCGCCGATATGCAGGATCACGCCAAGGGAATCAAGCTGCCGCCAGGCTATTCGATTACCTGGTCGGGTGAGTTCGAGAACCAGGAGCGGGCGATGAAGCGCCTGATGCTGGTCGTGCCGCTGTCGATCCTGCTCATTTTCGTGCTGCTGTTCGATGCCTTCGAGTCCTTCAAGGATGCGCTGATCATCATCTGCAACATCCCCTTCGCATTGATCGGCGGTATCTTCGCCCTGCTAATCTCGGGCATTCCGCTCTCGGTCTCGGCGGCCATCGGCTTCATCGCCCTGTTCGGCCAGGCGGTCTTGAACGGGGTGGTCATGGTCAGCTACATCAACCAGTTGAAGCAGCAGAAGCTGGACGCTTACCAGGCAGTCTTCCAGGGCGCCCAGTCGCGCCTGCGTACCGTGCTGATGACCGCCCTGCTGGCCATGCTCGGCCTGCTGCCGATGGCGCTGGCGCACGGCATCGGCTCGGAAACCCAGCGGCCGCTGGCGCTGGTCGTCATCGGCGGCCTGATCTCGGCCACCCTGCTGACCCTGTTCGTGCTGCCGGCGCTGTATTACTACGTGGCGACTCACCCGAAACTGGCCAAGGCCTTGCACTGATCCGCGCCGGCCCCGGCGACTGAAGAAAGTCTACCGGGGCAGGCCGCGCGGCTTGCGCGGGGCGTTGGCGAACAGGCGATCGTAGAGCCAGTTGGGCAGCGCCCGCAGCAACTTGGCGACGACGCCCATCGGCCAGGGAATCACCGTGTAGGTAGTGCCGCGCTCGATGGCGGCGGCAAAGCGCGCTGCCGCCTGGTCGACCGGCAGCAAAAAAGGCATTCGGTAGGGGTTGACCGCCGTCATCGGCGTCTCGATGTAGCCCGGCGCAATGGTCACCACCTTGATGCCGTAAGGGCGCATTTCGAGGCGCAGGCTTTCGAGATAGGCAATCGCCGCCGCCTTCGAGGCCGAGTAGGCTTCCGCCCCCGGCAGGCCGCGAATACCGGCGACCGAGGCGATGCCGACCAGCCGCCGCTCACCGCTGGCCGCCTTGATGGCCGGAATGAAGGGCGCGAAAGTCGCCGCCATCCCGAAGACGTTGGTATCCATGATCCGCCGGAAAACGTCGAGATCTTCCTCGAACTCGCTCAGCGTGCCGGCCGAGACGCCGGCATTGGCAATAATGATGTCGGGCGCTCCGAAACGGCCGAGAAAATCCATGGCGGCCGCATGCAGGGCCGGCGCATCGCTGACATCAAGCGCATAGCAGGCGTGTCGCCCGCCGAGTTTCCCGTTCAGCGCCGCGAGCGCTTCCGTTCGCCGTGCCGCCAGACCCAGCGTGGCGCCGCGTTCGGCGTAGTAAACGGCAAGCGCCTCGCCGATTCCCGACGAGGCGCCCGTGATGAAAACCTTGAGGGTCAATTATTTCTTGCCGGGAACCTTGCCTGCTCTCTCGCTGCGCACCTGGGCGATCAACTTGTCGGCAAAAGCCAGCGTCTCATTGAAATCCTTGCCGCCGACCAGATACTTGCCCTCGATTGCGAGAGCCGGAACGCCCTGGATCTTGTACGCCTGGGCCATCTGGTCGCCGCGCTTGACCTTGCTCATGACGCCGAAGGAGTTGAAGGTTTCGGTGAATTTCTTCGGATCGACCCCCTTCTTGACCACCCACTCGGTCAAGGCTCTTTCCTCCATCAGGTTCTGCCGCTCGACGTGAATCGCCTTGAAGATATCGCTATCCAGGCGATGCAGATCGCCGGTCACTTCCAGCGTGTAATAGAGCCGGGCGATGTTAGCCCAGGCGGCACGACCGAAAGTGATCGGCACCTTGCGGATAACCACATCGCTCGACTGCTTGGCCACCCAGGCGGCCAGCAGCGGATTGAATTCGGCACAATGCGGGCAGCCATAGCTGAAGAATTCGATCACTTCGATCTTGCTCGCATCCTCGGTCGGCTGCGGCGGGCTGATCGGGGTGTAGGTCTGGGCGTAAGACGGCATCGCTACGGTCAACGCCGAAACAAGGGCAAAAACGCCAGAGACGAAACTGCGACGGGAAACCTTCATTCGCTACTCCTATTTGGCAAGCTGGGCTTCGATGCCGGACTTGGCAAGTTCGGCACGCACTTTGTTCAACTCATCGATCTTCGTGTAGGGACCGACACGAACCCGGTAGAAGGTCTTGTCCTGGATCATCACCTGCTGGACGACCGCCTCCAGTCCCATAAACGCAAGCTTGGCCTTTTGGTTGTCAGCGTCCTGCGCCGTGCTGAACGAACCGGCCTGCAGGAAGAGCGGCGTCTTCGACTCCTTGGGCTCTTCCTTCTTGTCCTCTTTCTTCTCGTCTTTCTTCGGCTCTTCTTTCTTGGCCTCTGGCTTGGGTGCCTTGTCCGGGACCGCATCGGCCTTGCCCGGCAGAATATCGTAGAACTGGAAGCGCTTCTCGGGGACCGGGTCGCCTGGCTTGCCCGGCAGGGCCAGCGGCTGGCCTCGGCCGGCGGCGCTTTCGGCCTTGGCCGACGGCGGCGGCTGGACCTTGTCGACAAAAGGCAGCGGCGACTTGTTGAGGTACCAAACGACCCCGGCTGCCGCCGCGACGCCGATCACCAGGCCGATGAACATGCCGACCAGCGTGCCGCCCGCCGACTTTTTCTTGGCCGGCTGATGTTTGCGGGGTTTCATATCGCGACTCATGGAATTTCCTTACATGGATTCCGGGCAGCTGACACCGAGGATGGCCATGCCGTTACGGATGGTCTGGCGCACGGCGGCGGCCAGCGCGACGCGGGCATCGCGCAGGGCGGCATCGTCGACCAGCATGCGTTCGGCGTTGTACCAGCCGTGGAATTCACCGGCCAGGTCCTTGAGGTAGAAGGCGATCATGTGTGGCGCCAGGTCGCGGGCGGCGGTCTCGATCACTTCGCGGAACTGCGCCAGCTGGTTGGCGATGGCCAATTCGCGCGGATTGCTCAGCAGCGACAGGTCGGCATTGGCCAGGGCCGCCGGATCGCCGGTCCACTGGTTGAGCACCGAACAGACACGGGCATGAGCGTACTGGATGTAATAGACCGGGTTCTCGTTGGTCTGGCTCTTCGCCAGGTCGAGGTCGAAATCGAGGTGCTGGTCGGACTTGCGCAGCGCGTAGAAGAAGCGGCAGGCGTCATTGCCGACCTCGCCGCGCAACTCGCGCAGCGTGACGAACTCGCCGGAACGGGTGGACATCGAGGCCTTCTGGCCGTTGCGGTAAAGCACCGCGAACTGGACCAGCGCCACCTGCAGCTTGTCGGCGTCGAGATCGAGCGCCTTGATCGCGCCGGTGACACGCGGGATGTAGCCGTGGTGGTCGGCGCCCCAGATGTTGATGACCTTGTCGAAACCGCGCTCGAACTTGTTCAGGTGGTAGGCGATGTCGGAGGCGAAATAGGTGTAGAGGCCGTTCTCGCGCTGGACGACGCGGTCCTTCTCGTCGCCGAAGGCGGTGGACTTGAACCAGCGGGCGCCGTTCTGCACGTAGAGATGGCCCTTCTTCTCCAGCAGGTCGACGCAGCGGGCGACCAGGCCGGTATCGTAGAGCGCCTTTTCCGAGAACCAGACGTCGAAATGGACGCCGAACTGCTCCAGGTCGTCACGGCAGTCGGCCAGTTGCTCGTTCAAGGCGTGCTGATGCACGTAATCCCAGTCCGGACCGAGGCTGGACTTGGCGTTGGCGATCAGCGCATCGAGATGCAGTTCGCGCTGCTGCTTGGCCTCGTCGTCGGCCCGGCCGGCTTCCGGCAGGCCCGGCGTGCCGGCCAGCACGGCCTCGGCCGCGCGCACGTACTTGTCGCCGTGCGCCTGCTTCAGTTGCGCCGCCATGTCGCGGACGTAGCCGCCCTGGTAACCATTGGGCGGGAAGGGCACGCTGACGCCATGCTGATCCAGATAACGCAACCAGGTCGACAGGCCGAGGATGTCCATCTGCCGGCCGGCGTCATTGACGTAATACTCGCGGGTGACGTCCCAGCCGGCGAAGGTCAGCAGGCTCGACAGCGAAGCGCCATAGGCGGCGCCACGACCATGGCCGACGTGCAGCGGGCCGGTCGGATTGGCCGACACGAACTCGACCTGCACCTTCTGCCAGCCGCCCAGCGTCGAGCGGCCGAAATTCTCGCCTTCGGCCAGCACCGCCTTGACGACATCGGTCTTGGTCCCGGCATCGAGCGTGAAATTGATGAAGCCGGCACCGGCCACTTCCGCCTTGGTCACCAGCGTCGACGGCGGCAATTCGGCGAGCAGCTGGTTGGCGATCTCGCGCGGGTTCTTCTTCAGCGCCTTGGCCAGTTGCATCGCCAGGTTGGTCGCGAAGTCGCCGTGCGTCGGATCGCGCGGCCGTTCGAGATGGATCGGGGTTTCGGTTGCAGTCGGGGCAACGCTGGCCAGCGCCTGTTGCAACAGGGCGGTCAGCTGGGTTTTGACGTCTTGGGCCATTGATTCGCGGCAATTAAATGCAAAACGTCGATTATACGCTGTCGCTGCCTGATTATTTGGCGACTATCGCCGACCAGGCGGCCAGCTTCTCGGCGTAGCCGCGCGCCGCATGCGCCGGGCTGGTCGATGGCAGGCGCCGCAATTGCAGATCGATCCCGGACAGCCCCGGCAGCACGTGGCGGCGAAAACTCGTCTCGGCGGCGCCGCCGTTGAAGAAAACCCGCTCAATGCTACGGTGTACCGCAAAAAAAGCCGGAAAATCATTGGCCGCGACGCTGGAATTGACGATATCCGAATCCAGGCTGCCGTAACGCTCGCAGGCGGCAATCACATCCCACAGCGCAATGCCGGCCGCCTTCAGCTTCTCCAGGCGCAGCGCGTAAGGCAGCGCCGGCCCGGCGCCGAGCAGGTCGCCCATGATCGGCCAGAAGGCATTGCGCTCATTGGCGTAATAGCGCCCGGCCTGCAACGAAGCAACACCCGGCATGCTGCCGAGGATCAACACCCGGGCAGCCGGGTCGGCTACCGGCGGAAAGCTATTGATCAGGGACATCGGCGAATCGGGACTCAGGCGCCGACAACGCGGTTTTTGCCGGCCCGCTTGGCCAGGTACATCGCCTGATCGGCCCGCCGGATGGCATCGGCGCCGGATTCATCGGGTGCCAGTTGCGCCACGCCAGCGCTGAAAGTGATCAGCACCCGTTCGTTGCCGGACAGATAGATCGCCTTGGTCAGCTCGCGCTGCAACCGGGCCATCACATCGATACCCAGCTCAAGCCGGGTATCCGGCATCAGGACGACGAATTCCTCGCCACCGTAGCGGGCCAGGGTATCGCTGGGCCGCAGGTTGCGGCGTGCCACCTCGGCAATATGCACCAAGGCGCCGTCGCCCGCCTCGTGGCCAAGACGATCATTGAGTTTCTTGAAATTATCGAGATCGAGCAGGCTGATCGACAGCGGCGTCTCTTTCCGGCGCATGCTGGAAATCTCCCGCGCCAGCGCCTCCTCCAGCCCCTTGCGGTTCAAGGCATCGGTCAGCGGATCGTGGCGGGCCAGGGCGCTGGCGCTATCCAGTTCCTGATGCAACTGCAGCAGTTCGGCTTCGGTATCCACCACCTTGTCCTGCAGCGCCTGCAGCTGCTCGCGGGAGGACGAAGCTTCCCGCGCCATCGCACGCGCCGCCGAAATCACGCCACTCAGCAGCGGTTTCAAATCATCGACGCTGTCGAGTTGTTCGATCTGTCGAGCACTTTCCTCGATCTGCCGCTCGAACTGACTGCTCGACTGGTTCATCGCCGCCAGGTGCTCGATGAATTCGGCCAGCATCTGGCGCATTTCGGCCTGCGCCTCGACGGCACGGGATTTCGCCCGCCCCTGCCGCTCCATGACATCGCGCAGGCGGCGCTCCATCTCGTCCAGGTGGCGCAGGGTCAGCGGCGGCGCCACACTGGCCAGCAGGCCGTCGACCTGGCCCTTGAGCCAGTCGTCATCGACGCTCAGCCGGCTGATGTTTTCGATGATCAGCTGCAGAAGCTTGAGCAACGACCCCTTGATCTCGAGTTGTTCCTCAGCCGCGTAGAGGACCTGCTGGCTAAACTGGGCCAGTTGCTCCTGAACGGCCGACAATTCAGGCCCGGACTGTTGCAGCATCCGCACCATTTCATCGGCCATGGCGAGAACGCGCGGATTGTCGTCGCCGAGGGCCGGCCTCAGGCGCTCGACGAACGTCGCCAGCTGTCCGGCAAACTCATCGGACAGCAGCGCCGGTGAGACCGGCGCGTCAGGCTCCACCGCCGACGGATTGGCCGCCTCGACGAATGCCGTTATCGCCGCTCTGGCCTCGGGCCAGCTACGCTTGGCGATCGCCGCCGAAAACTGCTCCAGTTGCCTGGCCTGATCCTCGTTGCGCGCCTGCAATGCAGCATGCAGCGCCCGCAGTTGCCCATCGGGAAAAAACGGAGCATCGTGGATTTCGGCGATTTCGTTGTAGCAGGCCTGATAGTTGGCCGGCGTTGGCGGCAGTTGCCGGACGGCAAGGCGTTTGAGCGCCTCACGTGCAATAGCGGACGGATTCTTCGATTCGGTCATGTGCTCAAATAATAGCTATTGCGATAACAGCGGGCGCCTACCCCAATAGAGCGCCAGTTTATCCGATTGCGGCCGCCAAGCCGTGCCAATGTGAGGTTGCCGGCCGAATTTCGGACAAACATCAAGCGGCGCGAGCGGCCGAATCGAGAAATCACCGGGCCAGAACAGCCGATGGCGTGTTAACATGCTCGTTTAGCTTTGCAGCCCGGCCCGGCCGGCGTTTACCGTCAACATGCGTCTCCTTCGCCTGCTCAAGATCGCCTCCGTCGCCAGCCGCTTCGGCCTGGATGAAATGGTGCTCGAACACGAGCCGAGCGGCCGCCTGGTGCGTATCGCCAACGCCCTGCAATTCTGGCGCGACCTGTCCACGCCGCGCGCCGTCCGCCTGCGCCTGGCGCTCGAAGCGCTCGGTCCGATCTTCGTCAAGTTCGGCCAGGTGCTGTCCACCCGCCGCGACCTGATGCCGACCGACATCGCCGACGAACTGGCCAAGCTGCAGGACCGCGTGCCGCCGTTCGACTCGGCGCTCGCCCTGGCGGAAATCGAAAAAGCCTACGGCCGCCCGGCCACCGAGGTTTTCGCCGAATTCGATCCGACCCCGATCGCCTCCGCCTCGATCGCCCAGGTGCATTTCGCCACACTGCGCGCCGAGGATGGCAGCCACGAAGTCGCCGTCAAGATTTTGCGGCCCAACATGCTCTCGGTCATCGAACACGACCTGGCGCTGATGGACAACCTGGCCATGCTGCTCGAAACGCTGTGGATCGACGGCAAGCGCCTGAAACCGCGCGAAGTGGTCGCCGAATTCGCCAAATACCTGCGCGACGAACTCGACCTGATGCGTGAAGCGGCCAACGCCTCGCAACTGCGGCGCAACTTCACCGACTCCACGCTGCTGATCGTCCCCGAGGTGCATTGGGATTTCTGCACCTCGACCGTGATGGTCATGGAGCGCATGAAGGGCACACCAATCTCGCAGATCGACAAGCTGCGCACCGACGGCATCGACCTCTCCAAGCTGTCGGCAGCCGGCGTCGAAATCTTTTTCACCCAGGTTTTCCGCGACGGCTTTTTCCATGCCGACATGCACCCCGGCAACATCTTCGTCGCCCCCGACGGCCGTTATATCGCGCTCGATTTCGGCATCGTCGGCACGCTGACCGATTCCGACAAGAACTACCTGGCGCAGAACTTCCTCGCCTTCTTCCGCCGCGACTACAAGCGCGTCGCCGAAGCGCACATCGAATCCGGCTGGGCGCCGAAGGACACCCGGGTCGACGAGTTCGAGGCCGCCATCCGCGCCGTCTGCGAACCGATTTTCGACCGGCCGCTCAAGGACATCTCCTTCGGCAAGGTGCTGCTCCGCCTGTTCCAGACCTCGCGCCGCTTCAATGTCGAGATCCAGCCGCAACTGGTCATGCTGCAGAAGACCCTGCTCAACATCGAAGGCCTCGGCCGCCAGCTCGACCCCGAACTCGACTTGTGGAAGACCGCCAAGCCCTTCCTCGAACGCTGGATGAGCGAGCAGGTCGGCTGGCGCGGGCTGCTCAAGGCCTTCAAGCAGGAAGCCCCGTATCTGGCACGGACCATTCCGCAATTGCCGCGGCTCGTCCATCAGGCGCTGGCCCAGCCGGCCAAGGCCGATCTGCAACCCCAGCTCGATCGCCTGATCGCCGCCCAGCGCCAGCAGAACCGCTGGCTGGCCATCATCGCCCTGCTGCTCGCCGCGCTCGTCGGCGTCTTGTTCGCCTGATCCCGATGGCTGTCGTCACACTCGCCACCTTCACCGAAGAGAACGTCGCCGACTGGTTCGCCACGCGCGACATTACCAAGGCCCGGCCTTACGTCGACCTGGTCCGCGACCTCGAAATCAACGGCAGCCAGATCAGCGCCGTCGTCCCCGGCTCGGCCAAGGCGCCGTACACGGTACAGGCCTACCTGAGCCAGGCGCAGAGCGGCGAGATGATGGTCGTCAGCCGCTGCACCTGCAATGTCGGCCGTCACTGCAAGCACGTCGCGGCGATGCTGCTCAAGGCCATCGAGGAGCGCAACCCGAAAGAGCGGGCCAGCAACAGCGTGCTCTCCTGGGTCGAGGACCTGCGCCGGACCTCGATTGCCGTCGCCAAGAAGAAGGCCCGTCCAACGACAGCCCGGCAGCAGCTGTTCTACATCCTGAAATGGACGGCCGACAAGCGCCAGTTCGGCATCGAGATCCGCAAGGGCAAGTATCCCGAGAGCGCCGAGGAGTGGTGGAAGGTGGACCGCGCCCTGGTCACGCCGCCGCAATTCGTCACCGAGGAAGATCTCGGCATCCTGCGCCTGATCTGGGCCGACCGCGGCCATGAAACCGGCCTGCGCGCCTTCGGCCTCGGCCCGGCGAACGGCGCCGAGATCCTGCAGCGGATGGCGGCCAGCCATCGCCTGTACCCCGAGGATGACCTCGGCCTGCCGCTCAACGCCGGCGCCACCCGGCCGGCCAGCATTGGCTGGCACATCGACGGCATGGGTTTCCAGCGCCCCTACCTGAAACCCGAACCCTCGGCCGAGATGATCGTTGCGGTCGACCCGCCGTGGTACATCGATCTGGGCGAGGGCGAAGCCGGTCCGCTGGAAGTCAGCGGCAACCCGGATGTCGTCAGCCGCCTGTTCTCGCTGCCGCCGCTCTCGGCCAAGGAAGCGGCGCTGGTCGCCGAGGCCCTGTCCGAGCTGGCCCCCGACCTGCCGCTGCCCGGCGACGACGCCGGCGCCCGCCTGCGCCTGGTCGATGCCCCGCTGATTCCCATCCTCCAGCTGGAAACGCTGCACACCCACGGTCACCGCGCCTGGCGTGGCTATCCCCAGAATTTCGGCGGCGGCCCCTTCGATGTCGCCAAAATCGTTTTCCGCTACGCCGACGCCGACGTCAGGCCGGAGGAAAAGAGCGAATTCATCACCCTGCCCGAAGGCGAGACAATCCGCCTGAAACGGCGGCCGGAAGCCGAAGCCAAGGCGCTGCAGGCGCTGGTCGGCAGCGGTCTGGAAAAGATTCCCGGTCATACGCTGCACACTTTCGGCAGCCCGCCGGAAGGCGTCTATGGCCTGGCTGACGAGGCTCACTGGGTGCCCTTCATGCAGGAAGGCACACAGCAACTGAAGGAAGCGGGGTGGCAGGTCGAGTTCCCTGAGGATTTCCGTCACCACATCATCGAGGTCGACAGCTGGGAAGCCGAGCTCTTCGAAGCCGAAGGCGGCTGGTTCAACCTCGACATGGGCATCATCGTCGAGGGCGAGCGCCTGCCGCTGGCACCGCTGCTCGCCAACCTTTTCCGCACCGATCCGCGCTGGCTGGAAGCGGCCGAACTCGAACGGGTTCCCGACAGCGAAGGCATCGACCTGTACACCGCCAGCGGCAAGCGCCTGCGCGTGCCGGCCGGCCGCA
>CAMLHL010000043.1 GCA_946479855.1 uncultured Pseudomonadota bacterium | reverse complement strand
GCACCCGCCCGGGCGGCAGCTAGCGCGGCCTCGGTGCCGGCGTGACCGCCGCCGACGACGATGACATCAAAACGGGTGGGATAGAGCATGGGGAATGGCTTTGTTGCAGCGCAGTATCGGACCGCGGATTCTACGCCAGGTCGCTGAAAAAACACAGGTTATGACGGCGCCACCGTCCATGCAAACGGTAAGCGTCGCGTGATCGGGGGCGACACAACCCGGCTTTCCGGCGCTGCCGCGCCCGGTTATTTTTCAGGGGCCTGGTTCGCCTTGCACCAACCGATGAAGTCCGGCAGCGGGAGTGCCGGTGAGAAGAAATACCCCTGGGCAAAGCGGCAACCAAGCTGCTGCAGCACCGCCAGCGTTTCTTGGGTTTCGACGCCTTCGGCGATGATGCTCATCTCCAGTTTTCGGGCCAGTTGAATCACCGAGGCGATGATTTCGCGTGCCTTGCCCGAATTTTCAGCCTGCCGGACAAAAATCTGGTCGATTTTCACTTCCTGCACCGGTAGCCGTTGCAGGTAACCCATACCGGCATAGCCGGTTCCGAAATCGTCGATCGACAGCCGCAGGCCGAGCTCGCGCAGTCGGTTGAGGACATCCATGACCTGCCAGCTTTCCTCGATCATCATGGTCTCGGTAATTTCGAGCAGGAATTTCTTGGGATCAAGATCCCAGGTGGCCAGCGCCTGGCCGATCATGTCCGGGAGCTCGACGTCGAGCAGGTCGTTGGCCGACAGGTTGAGTGATAGCGTGATGTCGATATCGTGCTCGACCAGTTGCTTCTGGATCTGGGAGGCCTGGTGGAGCAGCCAGCGGTTGAAGCTCTGGCGCTGTCCGAGGCGGTCGATGGCTTCGAGAATACGGGGCGGCGAGACCCATTCGCCGTTGCTGCGCTGCCAGCGCAGCAGGGCTTCGGCCGCGATGCAGCGCCGGCTGGCGATTTCCATTTGCGGCTGCAGGTAGAGGGCCAGGCCATGATTGTTGCTCAGTGTCTGGCGCAGATCGGCGAGCAGTTCGTGTTCGTTGTCCCCCTCGGACTCCATGGCGGGCTGGTAGGTGCGGATATCGGGACTGCCCTGCTCGGCAAACAGGCGGGCGATCCGGGCCGACTGCACGAGAAAGAGCGCATCGTCGCCATTGTCCGGCCAAATGGCCGAGCCCAGGGCCAGGCGAGGCAGGTGGCTGATACTGCCGGCCTGGCCCGAGAGGGCCATCAGGTTGTCGCGCAAGCGGATCATCGCCAGCATCGGGGCGGCGCTGCTGACCAGGTTGGGCTGGACAATCAGCCATTCTCGCTGGCTGACGACGTAGACGTGATCCTGGGGGCGTACCGCTGCTTGAATTTCCTGGCTGATCCGGATGCGCAGCTTGTGCACGGCATCGGTCGACTGGCGGAAAAAAAAGGGGTCGGGAACGATCGCCAAGGCGATGATGCCGAGCAGGCGTTCCGGGGCGTTCGCCCGGATCATTTTGGGGAGATCGGCCAGCGCGCTGGCCATCAAGGGAAGCCCGGTCGTCCGGTCGATGTGGTTGCGTTGGCGGCTGGCAAACTGGCGCGGTGTCATTTCAGGTCAGATAGAACTCGTCGGGATTGATCCCGTAGGCATTGGTCGGCAGCGCATGCAATATCCGGTAGGGCTCGCCGGTGGGTGTCGGCGGGGCCATCATCAGGTCGAGCGTGATTGGATTGCGCTCGATGCTCTTGTCCGGGCCGAGGAGGATCATCAGGCGCGGTTTCAGGCGGCGCACCTGATTTTGCTGGATGACGACGCCGACTTCCCCGGTATTGAGTTCGACCAGGCTGCCGATCGGGTACAGGCCAATGCACTGGATGAACTGGTCGACGATGGGTTCGCGAAATTTGGTGCCGCGCATCCGGATCAGTGATTCGAGCGCCTTTTGCGATGAAATGGCCGTCCCGTAGGCGCGGTCGCGCGTCATCGCACAATAGGTATCGACCAGACCGGCCAGCTCGCCGTGAAAGGAGATGCGCTCACCTTTCAGGCGGCGGGGATAGCCGCTGCCATCGGCACGTTCGTGATGACTGGCGACGATCTCGAGAACGTGGTTGGGAAATACCTCCTGGCCGACCAGCATTTCGAGCGAACTGGCGACATGTGACTGGATCAGCTTGTATTCTTGATCGGTCAGGTTGCCTGGCTTGTTGAGGATTTCAGCCGGAATGTCGGTCTTGCCGATGTCCTGCATCAACCCGGCGACGCCAAGTTCCTCGATGACCTTGGCGGAAAGCCCGAGAAAGCGGGCGAAAACCATCAGGTGCACCGAAACATCGAGCGCATGGTCGTAGGAATACTGGTCGGTGGAGCGCAGGCGGGCCAGCCAGATCATGGCTTCCGGATTGCGTTCGACGCTGCGCGCCATTTCCGCGACCTGCATGCCAATCTGGTTGAGCGATACGGTTTCGGCACTGGCAATGGCGTCGCGGATCGATCTCAGCGTGCGTTTGACGTCATCGACGATCGGGGCCGAATAGAGCAGTTCGGCTTCCAGGCGGCTCTGCTGGTCTACCGGGTTGAGGTCGGGCGACAAGCGGTAGCGCCGCAGGGTGGGCTCGAAACGGAGGTGGCGACAGATTGCCGAAAAATCGTTGGGCCGGGCATCGGTGACTTGCCGGAAAACGGGCAGCTTGCCCGGCTGGCGTGGCGTCTCCTGGCCATTGCCACGCGGCGCGTAGGCCTCGCCGGTCGACCGACTGCGGTCGACCGTCACCTGACGGCAATATTGTTGCAGCGTCGCGATCTGAGCCTCATTCTCGAGCAGCAGCCCTTGCATGAGAAAAGGCGTTTCGATCCAGGGGCGATCAAGGTCGCTGACGAACATGCCGACCTGGAGGTCTACGGTAGGAACGGTGATGTTGTGTGGCATACAGACTGTTGCAATGGGTGCCAGTAGGCAACAATAGCACGCCAGGCGGCACGCTACAGGTGATTTGCAAAAGTCATGACTGTTTCGGCCCCAGCGCCTTGCCGGCCGTGCTGCTGCAGTGGCGCTGGGGGCTTTGGCCGGGCCGGTTTTTGCCGCTTGGTTGCCCTGCCCGGCGAAGTGCAGTAAGTTGGGGTTGATGAGCACAAGTCAAGCCAAGGCGGTCGGCGCGCTCGACAATGAGGAGATGCTGCTGATTTTGCAGCAGGCGCTGACCAAAAAAAGAGTTCTGATCGTTGATCGCCACGCGCCGGCGCGCGATGCGTTGCGCCTGATGCTGGGGGCGCTGGGAGTGACGATGGTGCATGGTGCCGGCAATTCGGCCGAGGTGATCCGTCAGGTCAAGGGCAATCGTTTCGACATCATCCTGTCCGATTTCGTCCTCGACGACGGCCGCGACGGCCAGCAATTGCTTGAAGAACTGCGCCATGCCCAGCTGATTCCGTTGTCGACGGTGTACATGATCATCACCAGCGAGCGCAGTTACACCAACGTCGTTGCCCTGGCCGAACTGGCGCCCGATGATTACCTGATCAAGCCGTTCACCGCCGAACAGCTGCAGGGCCGGCTGGTCCGGGCGATCTACAAGAAACACGTTCTCAACCGGATTTACGAACAGATCGAGCGCGGCGCCCTGCAGGAAGCGATCGCTGCCTGCGACCGCGTCATCCAGCAGCAGCCGGCCTATATGTACGACGCCTTGCGCTTCAAGGGCGAGTTGCTGCACCAGCTGGGGCGGACGCGTGAAGCCGAGGAGGTTTTCCGGCGCGTCCTCGAAGGACGTGTCGTGCCTTGGGCCAAGATGGGGCTGGCCATGGCCCTGCGCGACCGCGGGGCGCTCGACGAGGCCGAACATCTGGCCGAGCAGGTGACCGACGAGGCGCCGGAATTCCTGTCCGCTTACGACTTCCTGGCCTCGGTCCATGAAGCGCAGGGGCGCTTGCAGGAGGCTCAGCAATCCCTGCAGCGGGCTGCCGATGCTTCGCCGCACAACACCTTCCGGCAGCGCCTGGTCGGCGATGTTGCGGCCCGCAACAAGGATTTGCTGGCGGCCGAAAAAGCCTACGGCAAGGTCATCGAGCGCAGCCGGGGGTCGAGTTTGCGGACCGCCGACGATTTTGCCAACCTGTCGCGGGTGCTGGTCGAGCGGGGCGATGTCGCTGCCTCGCGCAAAATCGCCGCCGAGATGAAGCGGGAACTGCGGGGCGACAAGCAGGCCGAACTGGCGGCGCTGGTTACCGAAAGCCTGTGTCTGCACGCCGAAGGGGCGGACGAGAAAGCCAAGGGGCTGGTCGACCAGGCACTAACGCTACAAAAAGCCATCGCCACCGAGGCCGCCGAGAAAGGTCGTCACATCTCGCAGCGGCTGGCCGTCGATCTGGCGCATGCCTGTTACGCCGCTGGCAAGGACGACGCGGCTGGTCAGATCATGCGCCAGGTGGCGGCGGAGAATCATGAAGATACGCATCTTATCGACCAGATCACCAGCGTCTTCAGCAAGACCGGTCAGCCGGATGCCGGCAAGGCCTTGCTTGACCAGGTCGGCAAGGAAATCATCGAACTCAACAACAAGGGCGTCATGGCGGCGCGCAGCGGCAATCTGGAAGCGGCTGTCGAGCTGCTGATCCAGGCTGCCGAGCAGGTGCCGAATCTGCAGTTTCTGGTCAATGCCGCCAAGGCCATCTACACGTTGATGGACAGAAATGGCTGGGACGACGCACTGGCGACGCGAGCGCTGGATTACCTGCAGCGCGCCCAGCGCAAGGACCGCAAGAGCGCCAAGGTGGCCTCGGCTCGCGAACTGTATGTGACCGTCGCGAAAAAGTACGGGATTGCGATCGACAAGACCTGAGGGGCGGCTGCCAGCAACATTTTGCAACCAATTGCCGGGTGCATCGAGGCATCCGTTTGCGCGATCATGCGTTGATTGCTTGTGGGTTCGCTGAATTTGTGCGGCCACGCTTTATCTTGGGAGTTCGGAATGTTCCAATCCATGCAACGAATGTTCGTCGCGGTGCTCCTGTTCGCCGCGCTGCCGGCGATGGCACAGAACGATCCGCCGGCCCGTGTCGGGCGCCTCGCCTATCTGGAAAACGAGGTCAGTTTCCGGGTTGACCGTAGCGACCAGGGAGGGCCGGCCACACTGAACTGGCCGGTCAGCAGTGGCGCCATCCTGGAGAGCGGGCGCTCCGGCCGGGCGGAGATCTGGATCGGTTCGACGGCTTACCGGCTGGGCGACGACAGTCAGGTCGAGTTTCCCGTGGTCGACGATCAGCGGGTCGATGTTCGCCTCAACGACGGTCGGCTGGCGATCAGCATTCTTGACCGCGACCAGGTGGACGACGTGGTGGTGTCGACCCCGGACGGCTTGATCCGTTTTTTGACGCCAGGACGCTACCGCATCGATGTCTTTGCCGATCACAGCAGCCTGACCGTTCAGGCTGGCCGGGCAACCTTTGAGGGCGGTCAGCGCGTCATACCGGTGGCCGCCGGCCAGCAGGCCAGTCGCTGGAGTGACGGCCGCGAAAGTCTCGATGGCGACTGGGGACAGGATGCCTTCGACCACTGGGTGGCCAATCGTGAGAACGCCACCCTGGCCGGCCCGGCGCGGCGCTACGTTTCGCCGCACATGACCGGCTACCAGGATCTCGATGCCTACGGTGACTGGCAGAGCGCCCCAGACTATGGCACGGTCTGGTATCCGCGGGCCGTGGCCGACGACTGGGCACCCTACCGTTACGGGCGCTGGGCCTGGGTTGCCCCTTGGGGCTGGACCTGGATTGACCTCGCACCGTGGGGTTTTGCCCCCTTCCATTACGGGCGCTGGGTGATCATTCGCGGACGTTGGGCCTGGGTGCCCGGACGCCTCGTGCCGCGGCCGGTCTATGCCCCGGCGCTGGTGGCCTGGATCGGCAACCCCGGCTGGAGCGTCGGCTTCAGCTTCGGCAGCGCCCCGGCTGTCGGCTGGTTCCCGCTCGCGCCGCGTGAAGTCTATGTGCCCTGGCATCGCCACAGTCAGCGTTATGTCCGCCAGATCAATGTCGCTCAGGTCCGTGACGTGGCAATGATCGATCGTGCAATCCGTCCCGGCCGGCATGCCCCGCTCGAATACCACGATACGCCGCGGGCCGTGACCGTGGTTCCGGCCAATCTGGTACGTGAAGGGCGGTCGATTTCGCCGCGTGATGTTCGCCGGCCGGAGCGCTCGGAGCTGGCGCGCGCCCCGCTGGTTCGTCAGGCCCCGGCGGCCAGCTGGCTGGCACCGGCGCCGAGCGCCGTACGTTCCCATGACGACCGGCGCCCCGGTGTCGGCGGCCGACAAGCGCCGCGCGATCTCGAGGCCGCCCGGCCGGATGCCCGGGAACCCCGGCTGCCGGGGCGTGGGACGATACCACCTAACGCCGAGCGCTCCGCTTCCCGGCCGGCCTTGCCCGACGGAAGCAATGGCCGCGACACCGATGCACGACGGAATGGCCTGCGCCGCCCGGACAGTGACAGCCGTGGCCGCTCGGGCGAAGTGCGCAGCGAGGCCGGTGGGCCGCCGGCCGAAGCAGCGGGACGTCAGCCTGATGCCATGCCGCTGCCCTTGCGCCGCGGTGAGCGTCAGCCAGCGGCCGGCGAATCGCATCGCGAAGGGGCGCCGCTCTCCCCGCCCCCGCCTCGCCAGGCACCCGATGTTCGCCAGCGTGCGCCCGAGCCTGCTCCCGCCCGCCCGGTCGAGCCCCGCAGCGACGTCTTCGGCCGTCCGGCCGAGTCGTCGGCGCGTTCGCCTGAGGCGATGCCGCCAGTACCCCGCCGGGAAGAGCGCCCACGGCCGGCCGTTCAGGCGCCAGAGCGCGAGCCCCGCCGCGAGCCGGCACGTGAACTTCCGCGCATGGAGCATCGTCAGGCGCCGCGTGACGTAGCGCCGCAAATCCTGCGCCAACCGGAGCCAGCGCGCCCGGCGCCGGAAGTCCGCAGGCCGGCGCCTCAGTCGCCGCGGGAAATGCCCCCGCCACGGATGGATGTGCCGCACTCGCCGGCGCCCCAGGGCGGTGGAAAGAACGAACCGCGCCGCCGTCAGGAGGATGAGCGGGGGCCTCGCTGATTGTTGGCGTATCTTCGGATAGCGGGCCGGGCAGGCGGCCCTGCTCGCCCGGCATGATAGAGTCCGGCTTTTCCGCACTGCAGGGGCAGCCATGTTTTCTGGAATCGTTGCGGCGGTCGGCCGCATTACCCACCTCACCCCCCGCGAAGCCGGCTTTCGACTGCATGTCGACGCCGGCGCGCTCGGCCTCGACGATGTTGCCCTCGGCGATTCGATCGCCTGCAATGGCGTCTGCCTGACTGTCGTCGCCAAGGATGAGCGGCAGTTCATGGTCGATGTCTCGCCGGAAACCCTGTCCTGCACCGTCGGCCTTGATGCGCCGGGCGAGATCAACATGGAAAAAGCGCTGCGCCTGGCTGACCGGCTCGGTGGTCATCTGGTTTCCGGGCACGTTGACGGGGTTGGCGAAGTACTGCGCTTCGACCCGGTCGGCGACAACCGCCGGCTCGAAATCCGGGCTCCCAAGGAAATCGCCCGGTACATCGCGCGCAAGGGCTCGGTCACCGTCAATGGCACCAGCCTGACGACCAACGAAGTCAAGGGCTGCGACTTCACCATCAACCTGATCTCGCACACGCTGGAAAACACCACGCTGCGGCACCTCAAGCCGGGCAGCCGGGTCAATCTCGAAGTCGATCTAATCGCCCGTTACTGTGAGCGTCTGCTCAGCGCCGAACGGGAAAGCTGAAATCAGTTTTAGTCCGGCCCTTGTAAATCGACCACCCCGCCCCCATAATCCAAAGCATGGTTGTAATTCCGGCAATCTGGAGGCGTTCTGGACAGGGGTTCGATTCCCCTCACCTCCACCCAAGGGCATTCCGCTGAGTGTTTTTGGTTGGGGGTGTACTGGTCTCGACAGGGCGGGCAAAGGTGCGCAGGCAACTCGTCAGGCGATCGACGTTAATGAAGCAAATCCATAATTGCCAATGATGAGCAATTCGCTATTGCCGCCTAAAAACGGTTAGCCGGGGCTGCTAGAGCCTTGTTACCAAAGATAGCCGGCGGGGACTTCGGTCCCCGTCGTCAATTGTCGATTCGGCAAGGGAGCGGCCCTCCCGCGGTCAACCGCAAGAAATGGCCAAAATCGCTATTGGTTAACTATCCAGTCGGAAGATGATGGGCACGATTACCGATGCCTCGATCGCTTCCTCGCCCCGTTTGGCCGGCACGAAGCGCCAGCGGGCAACGGTCTGGCGGGCGGCTTCGTCGAGACGTTCGAAATTGCTGCTTTTTTCGAGGTCGACCGCAGCCGCCACCCCATCGGCCGTGACGCGAACGCGCAACAGCACCTTGCCTTCCTCACCCAGTCGCCGCGACATCGGTGGGTATTTGGGGCTGGGATTGTTCAGGTAGGCGGCGTTGTAGCGGGCGGCAACGATCGGTGCGGGCGCGGCGGGCGCCGGGGTGGCGACGGCCGCCGGGCGCGGTGCCGGATCGGGCATGGTCGCGGGCGCAACCACCGGGGTGCTGGGGGCCGGCGCTTGCTGCTCGGGCGCCATGGCGAGGATCGGCGGTGTCCGCTGGAGGGGCTGCCGGCTCCGCGGCGGCTGCTTTTCCGGCCTAGCGACCGGGGCTGTGGGCTGCAATGGTGGCGGCGTGATTGCGGGTTGCGGCGGGACCAGGGTGACGGCTAGCGGGGGGAGCGGTACGGCTTCCAGCAGGATGTGCTGCAGCGGATAGGCCAGCACGGCGCCATGCAGGATGGCGGCAAGCGCAAAAAACCAGCCGCTCCTGCGCCATTCGGGCAGATCGGGTGCGCGGTGGAGAAGTAGCTCAGCAGACATCCGGTCTATTTTACGTGTTCGCCAGCCCAGCGTTCGAGTTGCTCGGCCGGAATGGCCCCCGAGCGCCCTTCGCGGTGATGGTGCCGGTCATAGAAATAGGTGCGCGGCAATTCGCCGTACCAGCGGCGGTCGATTTCATAGCGCAGGCGTTCGGGTTGTGCGTCGGCGAAGACCCATTGCGTCTGCTCGGCGAGGCCGTAGGATTGGGCGAGGCGTTGCAATTCGGGGCTTTCGGCCGGGGTGTCGGTGGCGACGATGACCAGATCGAGGCGTGGATGCTGGCGCACCAGTTCGCCGAGTGCCCGCAGTTCGCTTGGGCAATGCGTGCAGCTGGCCGACCAGAAGGTCAGGATGAACGGCTTGCCCCGGCGCTCGCTTTCGATCTTCTTCAGCGAACCGGCTAGGTAGGGTTGGACCTCGGCTTGAGCGGCAGCGGCGAGCAGCAGGGTGGTGAGCAAGACAAGGTATCTCATGGTTTGACCTTGATCGTCCGCAAGCCGTCGACGCCGGTGTTCCAGACCAGCCAGAGGGCATTGCGGCCAGCAATGAGCAGGGGGTCGTCAGCCGCGCCCGCCGTGCGGCTTAACGTCCCCGGGGCGGACCAGTGACCGCCGTTGTCGCGTGATTGCATCCAGCGGATCAGGTTGTCGCGGCCATCGTATTCGCGCCAGACAAGAACGACGCGACGGCCGGCCACCGCGACCTGCGGGTGGCCGGCCTGGGCATCGAGATTGCCGAAATGCAGCGGCGGACTGGCAGTGGTGCGGTCGATACGGCGATAGTGCAGGCCGGGGCCGGCCTCGGCGCCGGTAAACCAGGCGAGGTGGCGGACGCCGTCGCGGCCGATGGCCAGGGCGCCGCCGTGGTGCGGGCAGGCATCGATTTCCCAGCCGTCGGTGGTGGCGCGGTCAGGAGTTTGGTCGAGCCGGGCCAGGGCGAAATCGCGGGTGTTCGTGCCGAAGATCTGCCGCCAGAAGGCAACCGGCATGCCGTCCGAATCGGCAGCGAGGCCGATCCGGCAGCATTCGCAGGAGTGGTCGGCCAGCTTCTGGTTGGGGGCGAAGCTGCGCCCGCCGTCGGTCGAACGGGCGGTATAGATGGCGGCGCCGGCATATGCCGGATCACCGGTGCCATCGCGCTTGTCAATCCAGGCCAGGGTGACGCCCCGGGCGTCGGCGAGCATGGCATTGAAACGGTGGGTGATCGGCCGGGGATCGTCGTTGACCGTGACCGGCTCGCCAAAGGTCTGGCCACCATCGTCGGAAACAGCCAGGCGGACGTGGCCGGCGAAGGGCTGCGGCAGGGCCTGCGTCCAGCTGACATAGACGCGCTGGCCGACCACGGCAATTTGCGGGCGGGCTTCGCCGTCGGCGGAAATCAGTTCGGGTTGGTGGTTGACCGTAACGGCTTCGGTGAACGTCCGTCCGGCATCGCTCGAGTGGCTGACGTAAAGCTGCTGACCGACGACGCGGGCCAGCCAGAGGCGGCCGCTGTCGTCGAAGCTGGCGGCGACGGCGAGGCGGGGCGCGTTCTGCTGCTTTTCCAGCCAGATTTTGGCGTAATCGGCCTTCGGCGCATTTTCGCCGGCGGCGTGATGCTCGTGGGCAGCGACGGTGGCCGCGAGGAGCAGGCCGCCGATCAGCGGCAGGAGACGCCTTACCATTTGGCTTGCAGGCCGACGCTGAAGGTGCGCGGCAGGCCGGGGGCGAAGGTGTCGAAGCCGGAGGTGACGCCGGTGCTTTCGGCATAACGCTTGTCGGCCACGTTGTGGATGTTGGCGAAGAGGCCGAGGTCGCGGCCGAGCGGGTAGGTGCCGCGCAGGTTGAGTAGGTCGTGGCCATCGTATTTCGACGTGTTGGCGGCGTTCGACCACCAGCTGCCGAAGTGCTGCCATTCAATCTGCGCCATGCCGGTTTGGGCGTTGCCGAAGGTCAGGCGGGTATTCGCGATGGTGCGCGGGGCGAGTTCCATTTCCTTGCCGCTGTAGTCCACATTGACGCCTTGAACGGCAACGATCCACTCCTCGTAGGTATGCTTGGCGTAGGAGAGTGCGGTGTCGAGGCGCCACAGCTCGGCCAGTTGCGCGCCGGCGCCGATTTCGATGCCGCGGTGCAGCGTCTTGCCGGCATTGGTCGCAGTCACACTGTTGCTCACCGGGTCCTTGTAGCTGAGGATGTCGTCGGTCTTGGTCATGTAATAGGCCGCGATATCGTAGTTGATCGCCGCGTTGAGCTTGCCGCGCAGGCCGATTTCCAGGCTGTCGACCTTGATCGGCTTGAGATTTTTAGCCGATTCGGCAGCGGCGTTGGCGGCAGCGAAACTGCCGGCGACGGCCGGGCGGAAGAGCTGGCCTTCGGACGGGGCGCGGAAGGCGTGGTTGTAGGCGGCAAACAGGTTGAGGGCCTCGTTGACGGTGTAGGTGGCGCCGAGTTTCGGGCTGAGGTGGCCGAAATCGACGTCGGTATCGCCGACCTGGCCATAGTATTTGCCGCTGGCCAGCACTGGCGCCGTGCCGAAGCGGTTGTTGAACTGGTAGCCGACCCGGTCGTAGCGCAGGCCGGCGGTGAGGCGCAGCTTGTCGGCCGGCGAGATCTCCCCGTGCACGTAGGGCGAGATGCCCTGGTAGGTGACGTCGTAGTCGTAGACGCGGGTACCCAGCGTGTAGCTGGTGTAGACGTTACCAACCAAGGTCGTGTTGATGCGGTTTTCCAGGCGGCTGCCCGGGCTGTGGTCGAGGTCGACGCCGACGATGATCCGCGTGCGCAGCGGCGCGAAGTCGTGGCGGTACTTGATCTGGGCGCCGAAGGACTGGTTCTCGGTGGTGTAGATGGTCGGATCGTAGCCGAGCGACCAGTTGGCCAGCAGGTCCATCGTATCGTTGCGGTAGTAGGGCGTGATGCTGAGCAGCGCGTTGTCCCACTCCCGTTCGTAGGCGGTGGACAGGCGGAAGGCCTCGACCTTGCGCAGCGAGATCGGGGTGTAGTTGGCCTTCGGGTTGTTCAGGTAGTCGGCGCGCGAGATGGCCGAGCTGCCGGCGGTCTGCTGGTCGATGTTGGAGAAGGTGGCGACCGTTTTCAGGGTGGCGTCGTCGTCGATGGCGCTGTCCCAGCGCAGCGTGCCGCTCTGCCGGTCGTAGGCCGTGTGGTCGCGCCAGCCGTCGGTGTGGCTGACGTTGAGATCGGCGCGGAAGGCATGGTCGCCGAAGGCGCTGCCGCCGGTGACCATGGCCCGGCTCCAGCCGTAGCTGCCGGCCTCGAGCGAGCCTTCGGCTTCCGGTCCGGTCGGCGGCTTGCGGGTCAGCACGTTGACCACGCCGCCGATGGCGTCCGAGCCGTAGAGGGCGCTGCCCGGCCCCTTGCTGATCTCGATGCCGCCGGCCATCGGCAGGTTCACCTCGTACAGCGCGTTGTGGTTGAAGAAGCCGGTCGAGCGGGTCGGGATGCCGTCTTCCAGATAAAGGTAGACCGGGTTGGTGGTCAGTGGCTGGCGGATCGCCGTCTGGTGGCCCTCTCCGCCCGTGACATTGACCCAGACGCCGGCCACCTGGCCCATGATTTCGCTGGGGTGCGTCGGCTTGACCTCGCGCAGTGTCTTTTCCTTGATCACGCCGATCGTGGCCGGGGTTTCGTTGACCAGCTGTCCCTCGCGGGTGGCGGTGACGGTGACTTCACCGAGTGCGATATCGTCGGCGACAGCGAGGGAGGACAGAACGGCCAGCGCCAGTGGCGCGAGTGCAAATTGTTTCATCAGCGAACCCGGTTTTGATTTGTATTAAAATTTGCTTATTAAACATAAGCTTAGGATCGGATGATACGGTGTGCCCCGGGGGGCGGGAATGTGGCAAATTGTCGCACTCAAGGCGCCGTCGCGCGGCTGCCCGGGGTTTCAGGCGGTCGGGGCCAGCCGGAAGCTGCGCGTCGCATGGACGCCGGCGACGCAAACGCGGCTGAGGATGCGCTTGCGCTCAAGTTGCTTGACGATGCGGGAGATGGTCTCGAAGCGCAGGTCGGTGATATCCGCGATGTCCTGGCGGGCAGGCAGGATCACTTGTCCGGCCCCGTCGGCGAGCAGGCGGACCAAGCCGAGCACGCGGTCGACCGCCTGTCCGCCGCGCAAGGCCAGCAAGTCGGCGGCCCGCCGTTGGGCACGAGCGAGCGAGACGAGCAGCGATTCGCCGGCGAGGGCGGTTTCGCCCTCCGGCCAGGGGCTCAGTTCGCAACCGGTCAGCGACCGGGCCATAAAGGAGTAGCTCCCGAACAGCATGGTTTCGCAGCCGAGGATGTCGCCGGCGGTGGCCAGGCTGGCAAAGGCGGTTTCGCCGCCGGCGGCGACGGTGTCGAGACGGACGAGGCCGTGTTCCAGCCGCCAGGCCAGGCCTTTCGCGCCGGCCTGATAGATCTCCTGCCCGGCGGTGAACATCAGGCGCTGGCGGGGCTCTGGGGCAATGCTACGGTCGACGGAAAAAAAGGGCACTTTTCGCGGACAGTGCGGCAGGCTCAGAAACGCTGCGTCAGGCCGACGGTGGCCGACCAGCGGGCGGCCAGCTGGCCGGAGGCCGGTTCGGCCGGGTCGGCGTTCATGTACTGCACGATGGGCAACTGGACGTAGCCGTAGAGCTGCGTCTGCGGGCTCAGCGCGTAGCTGGCACCCGGGCTGAGGTTCACGGAATGGCCGCCGGAGGCCGGGTTGGCATTGGCGCCGGTATCGCGGGAACGATGCTGGCCGTTCAGTTGCAGCAGCAGGTTGAGGCCCGGCGCGACTTCGTAGTGCATGCCGAGATCAAGGCTGACTTCCGTGCCCGGGCGGTACTCGTCCTTGGTGGCGATGGCCGACTGGACCTGGGCGCTGACGAACCAGCCCCAGTCGCTGCCCGGTGCATTGCGGAAATAATAGGCGCCGAGGACGGCGTCGGTGCTGCCGGTGCCCGGCTGGCTGGAGCGCTCCAGCGCATAGGGCGTCGTCGGGTCGTCCGGGCTGCGCGGCGACATGGTCTTGTTGGTGGCGCCGGTCGGCAGTTTCAGGCCGAAGCGCAGGCCGGCACCGGCGTCGTGGTCGATATGGGCGAACTGGTATTTACCGAGCAGGCGGATGTCGCCCAGTTCGCTGAAGGTCGCTTGCTGCGCCAAGGGATCGCTCGATTTCGGATCCAGGGTGTGCGCATGGTCGCGCATCACGAAGGGCAGGCCGAGCAGGATGCCCCATTGCCGGTTGAAGGCGTAATCGAGATTAAGGTTGGCGAGCTGGTTGATCGTCCGCTTGTTCTCGATTTCCTCGCCGCTATGCGCTGGCGCCTCGGTCGCCTTGCTCGAAGACCCGGCCATCCAGCGGTCGGCCTTGGCATAGGTGTAGCGCAGGTCGGCCTGCAGGCCGGAATCGTGCGACAAGCCCTGGACGTCCCAGTTGGTATTGACCATGCAGAAACTGGAGCCGCAGGAGGCTTGCGCGATGTTGGCGAAAAGCAGGAGGGGGAGGGCGAAATTGAGCGGCTTCATGCGGCGGCGATCGGGAGAAATTCCGGGAAGCCGGATTGTAGGCCGCCACCTTCCCTCCCGGCTGCGACAAATTGTCGCGGGCCGGGAGCGCAGGGCATGGATGGGAGCGGGCGCCTGGCCCGGTCAGAAGCTGACGTTCATCCCGGCATACAGCGAGCGACCCATGCCGGGCACGGTGTAGCCCCAGGGCGGTGCACCGGTCGCGCTCCAGGCGCTGGTGCTGCCCAGCGACATGGTGGCGCCCTGGCCGATGTAGGCGCCGCCCAGCGGCAGCGCATACTGCTTGTCGAGCGCGTTTTCGAGGCCGATGTCGAAGCGGAGGTTCTTCCACTGGTAGCTGCTGCGCAGGTTAAGCAGGCCGTAGCCGGCCGTTTTCATCTCGTTGCGGACGGCGGACACGTCGTCCTTGGCGCTGACCAGTTGTTCCTCGATGACGGTGGTCCAGTTGCCGAGGCGATGTTCCAGCGTCAGGCGGGCGTTGAGCGGCATGATGTTGTAGAGGTTCTCGCCGCTGTCGCGGTTCTTGCCGCGCACGTAGCCGACGACGCCCCGGGCCGTGAAGCTGCCGACGCCGGCGATCTGGCCGAGGGCGGCGAAGGCGGCGAGGTCGATGCCGTAGAGCCGTGCATCCTGGTTGGCCAGCGTCAGGTAGTTGTAGCGGTTGGCGGTCCACCCCGGCCGCCGGACGGCGTCGATGTAGTTGTCGACCAGCGAAAAGTACGGCGTCAGCTTGACGCCCCAGGCGCTGTTGGCGGCATCGTGCCAGTCAGCGCTGACGCTCAGGGTGTGCGCCACCTCGGGCTTGAGGTCGAGATTGCCGACGTAGCCGTTGCCGTCGTTGAGCCAGTTGTTCATGGTCATCGCCATGCCGTTGGTCGACCAGGTGTAGCGCTCGTACAGGCTGGGCGAGCGGGTCTTGCGCGAGTAGCCGCCTTCGTAGGTCTGGTTGGCGCTCGGGGTGAAGCGGGCCAGTGCGCTGAGGTCGAGGTTGTGGTCGCTGCGCTGGCGCTCGTGGCTGTTGAAATACAGGGCGCCGCCCGGCACGCTGGCGCTGCCGTTGTAGCTGGCGTTGTAGCCGGTGACCGGGCCGGCATCCGTCCGCACCGTGCTGCCGCGGACGCCGAGCAGGGTCAGCCATTGCGGTGTCCAGGCGGCTTCCCATTCGCCGAAGAGATCGAAGCGGTCGCGCTGGCCGTCGTTGATGTTGTGGAAGGTGCCCGGCCCCATCATCATCGAATTGGCCACCGGCGACCACCAGTCATTCAGGCGGTAGCGCTGGTATTCGCCGCCGACGCGCAGCAGGTCGCGTTCGGACAGCGTGATCTCGGCCTGCAGGCGGGCGCCGGTGTTGTTGCCTTCGGTGTCCATCGGCATGCCGGCGACGTTGCGGGCCATGCCGTACCAGTACAGCTTGTCCTCGCCGAAATCCATCTTGTGCCGGGTTTCCTCGTGGTACAGGCGGGCCTCCAGCTTGCCCCAGCCGAAGCGGCCGCGATAGCCGAGATTGACCTGCTTGCTCTCGTTGTCGGTCATGTCCATGTGCTGGTTGGGGAAACCCTGATACGGGATGTGCTGGTAGCCGAGCTTGAGGTCGAACAGATGGTTGTCGAGGCGGTAGGCGATGCCGAGCTGATGGTTTTCGCTCTTGTAGGCCGTCGAGCCGACTTCGTCGCCGGCAATCCAGTGGCTGCCGACGGTCGTGAAGGTGGCCTGGAGGCCGGGTTTGAAGGCTCGTGCCGCCCGGTAGTTGCTGCCTTCGGCGGTCGAGCCGGCGTAGCGGATGCTGAGATTCTCGCTGGCGACGCTGGCCGCAGCATTGACGCCCCAGGCATCGCCGTTCGAGCGGTAGAAGCCGCCGAGTTCGCCGCTGCTCAGCAGGCCGGCGCCGGGGTTGGCGAAACGCGGCGCCTTGGAATTGACGACGATGGCGCCGCCGATGCTGTCGCCACCGGCGCTGACCGGGGTGATGCCGGCGTAGACGCGAACGCTGTCGACATTGCTCGGGTCGATGTAGGAGAGCGGCGGATTCATGTGATTGGCGCAGGCCGAGATCAGGTCCATGTCGTCGACGCGGATGCGCAGGCGGTCGTCGCCCAGGCCGTGCAGCGTCGGCAGGCCAGAAACGCCGCCGGCGCCCTGCACGTAGACGCCGGGCACATCGCCCAGCAGACTGGCCGTATCGCTGGTTGCGGCGCGCCGCGGAGCCAGCTGGCGGTCGCCGAGGGCTTGCGATTCGGGTACGGCGGGCGGCCTGGCCGCCGAGACGATGATCTCGTCCAGCGTTGGTGTCGTCTCGGCGCAGGCGATCGGCGAAACCGACGCAGCAGAAAACGCGACGGCCATGGCGGCCGTCAGCGGGTGGATGCGGTACCCCATGAAACTCTCCCTGAATTATTGTATTTAAGCGGGAGCTGATTTTCCGGGAGTTGCTGGTGGCCGGGAATGTGACAAATTGTCGCGCGACAATTTGCCCCAGGGTAATGGCGGAGCGGCGGCAAAGGCTGGCTGGCGGTCGATTTTTGCCTTTGTTCGGCGTCGACCGTCGAGGTCAGCCGTTCAGCTTTTCCAGCGCCTCGAGCAGCTTGGCTGGTTCGTCCAGGCGCAGGATGCGGCGGACGTTGGGGGCCAAATCATTGATGTCGGCCTTGAGGATGCGACTCTTGACGGTCAGGATCTGCGACGGGTGCATCGAGAAAGTGCGCAGGCCCATGCCGAGCAGCAGGCGGGTGAGATCGGGATCGCCGGCCATCTCGCCGCAGACCGAAACGGGAACGCCGACTTTCTCGGCGCTGGCCAGGGTGTGGGCGATCAGCATCAGCACCGCCGGGTGCAGCGGGTCGTAGAGGGCGGCAACCTGCTCGTCGGACCGGTCGATGGCCAGCGTGTACTGGATCAGGTCGTTGGTGCCGATCGACAGGAAGTCGAGGCGGCGCAGGAAGAGGCCGACGGCCAGCGCGGCAGCGGGGATTTCGATCATGCCGCCGACTTCGATGTTTTCGTCGAAAATGGCTTTCTCGCCGCGCAGGCTGGACTTGGCCTGTTCCAGCGCGGCCAGCGTCTGGTCGATCTCGTGGGCGTGGGCGAGCATCGGGATGAGCAGCTTGATCGGCCCGTGCTTGGAAGCGCGGAGGATGGCCCGCAGCTGCGTCTGGAACATCCGCGGCTCGGCCAGCGACAGGCGGATGGCGCGGCGGCCGAGCGCCGGGTTGGTCTGCACGCGGTCGGCGGCGCTGGCTTCCGGGTTGAGATCCTTGTCGGCGCCGAGGTCGAAGGTGCGGATGGTCACCGGGCGGCCGGCCATGCCCTTGACCACCTTCTTGTAGGCCTCGTACTGCTCCTGCTCGTCGGGCATGTCGCCGCGGTCGAGAAAGAGGAATTCGGTGCGGAACAGGCCGATGCCTTCGGCGCCGCAATCGAGCGCCATCGGCACGTCGCCCGGCAACTCGATGTTGGCGAACAGCTGGATCGGCACGCCGTCGAGGGTTTCCGTTTTGGCCGTCTTGAGGTGGCGGAGCTTGATCCGCTCAAGCTCGATCTGTTCCTTGCGCAGCTGGTACTCTTCGAGCACCCGCTGGTCGGGGTTGACGATGACGACGCCGCGCAGGCCGTCGACGATCAGCTGCTCGCCGTCGCGGATCAGCCCGCGGCCGTTTTCCAGGCCGAGCACGGCCGGGATCGCCATCGAGCGGGCAAGAATGGCGGTATGCGAGGTGGCGCCGCCGACGTCGGTGATGAAGGCGGCGAAACGGTGTTCCTTGAAGGCGATGGTGTCGGCCGGCGAAAGGTCGTGGGCGACGACGATCAGCGCCTCTTCCTTCGAACCCTTGGTCGCCTTCAGCGCGGCGCGCCGGGGGTGGCCGAGCAGTTCCTTGACGACGCGCTCGACGACCTGGACGACGTCGAACTTGCGCTCGCGCAGGTAGGCGTCGTCGAACTGCTCGAATTGCTCGACCAGATGCTCCATCTGCTGGACCAGCGCCCATTCGGCATTGCACCGGCGCTCGCGGATGATCTCGCGCGGTTTCTCGGCCAGTTCCGGGTCTTCGAGGAACATCGTGTGGATGTCGATGAAGGCATTGAGCTCGGCCGGCGCATGCTCGGTGTTTTCCTTCATCAGGACCAGCTCGTTCTTGACGGTCCTGATCGCCGCGTCGAAACGCTCGATCTCCTTGTCGACCATGCGCGGCGCCAGCGTCAGGTGCGACACCTCGAGCGTCGCGTGCGACATCAGCATGGCGCGCCCGATGGCGATGCCGCCGGAAACGCCGAGGCCGTGCAAGGTAAAGCTCATGGCGGCTTACTCCCCTTCGCCGAAATAATCGCCGATCAGCGCCAGCAGGGCGGCCATCGCCTCGGACTCGTCGTCGCCGTTGGTCTCGACGGTGACCTTCGAACCCTTGCCGGCGGCCAGCATCATGACGCCCATGATGCTTTTGGCGTTGATCCGGCGGCTGCCTTTCGTCATCCAGACCTCGCACTTGAACTTGCCGGCCATCTGGGTCAGCTTGGCGGAAGCCCGGGCGTGCAAGCCGAGCTTGTTGATGATTTCAGTTTCCTGGGTCAGCATATTATTAGTGTTCCCGCATATTGAAGATGCCGTCGCGACCACCGTCGCGCGCGCGCATGAGCACAGTGTCCATGTCCTTGTCACGATAGGTCAAGGCGCGCAGCAGCATGGGCAGATTGACCCCGGTCAGGCCTTCGATGCGGCCGGGGTCGAGCAGTTTCTGGGCAAGGTTGGCCGGCGAGGCGCCGAAGATGTCGGTCAGTACCAGCACGCCCTTGCCGTGATCGACCAGTGTCAGCATCTCGTGCGCCAGCGGCAACAAATCCAGCGGGTCGTCCTGGGCCGAGATACCAAGCTGGTTCAGTTGGAGCGGACGCTTGTTCAACACGTGGCAGGCATTCTGGATGAGTGCCTCGCCATAGCTGCCATGCGTGATGAGAAGTATGCCGATCATGCTCCGGATTCTAACCCGAAGCTTTTGCCCCGCGGCTGACGATCAGTATTCCAACGACAACCAATGCCGCACCGGCCATCTGGGCCGGCGAGATCGCTTCGGCGAGCAGCCACCAGCCGAAAGCTATGGTCAGGATCGGCCCGACCATGCCGAACAGCGAGGCCCGGCCGGCGCCGATCCGGCGAATCGCCGCCGACTGGGCGAAGACCGGCACGATGGTGGCGAACACCGCCATCGCCAGCCCCCAGCCATAGACCGGCAGCGGCTGGATGAAGGCAGCGAGCGGGTGTGCGGCCGCGAAATGGGCCAGCGTTACCGCCGATGAGACGAGCATGGCCAGCGCCGAAAAGCGCATGGCGCCCAGTCGGGCGATCATCGGCGCGCTGCCTGACAGGTAAAGCGCATACGAAACGCTGGAGGCGAAGACCAGGGCGCCGCCGATCCAGACGTTGCGGGCATCGCCCAGGCCGAGGTCGTGCAGGAAGGCGAAGCCGATGCCGGCGTAGCACAGCGCGACGGCGACGATTTCGCGGCGGCTCAGCGCTTTGCCCTGGAACAGCACGCCGATCAGGATGGTCAGCGTCGGATAGGTGAACAGGATCAGCCGTTCCAGGCCGGCCGAAATGTATTCCAGCCCCCAGAAATCGAGAATGCTGGCGCCGTAGTAGCCGAGGCAGCCGAGGGCGACCAGCCGGCTCCAGTCGCCGGCGCTCAGGCTGGCGCCAGCCTTCTGCCCGGCCAGTCCGACCCACAGGAAGACCGGCAGCGCGAAGCCCATGCGCAGGGCGAGCAGCGTGATCGCATCGACGCCATAGGGATAGGCCAGCTTGACGAAAATTGCCTTCAGGGAGAAGCCGAGCGCCGCCAGGAGCGCCAGGCCGGCACCGTAAGCATTCGATTTTTCCAAAGCCGTTCCCCGGGATAGTGGTTGCCAGAGGCTATTAAAAACGCCATTGGCGGCGGGGACAATTGGTATTATTCAAAGCAAGCATTCGTTCAGGACGAAACCGTGCGCTACGATCTACCCGACCTGCGGCTGGTTGCCGCCATCGCCGATTCTGGCCGCCTGACCCGCGCCGCCGAGCTGGTGCATCTGGCGCCCTCCTCGGCCAGCCATCGCCTGACCCAGCTCGAGGCGGCGCTCGGCGTGCCGCTGTTCGCCCGCCACGCCCGCGGCCTGACGCCGACGGCGGCCGGCGAATCCCTGCTCCGTCACGCCCGTCAGGTCTTCGCCCAGCTCGAACAGATGCACGCTGACCTGGCCCCCTACGCCAGCAGCCTGAACAGCCAGGTCACGGTGTTTGCCAACACCAACGCCATCAACTGCTTTTTGCCGGAAGACCTCGGCGATTTCCTGCGCGAACACCCGCGTCTCCGGGTCAGCCTCGAAGAGCAGCCGAGTCCGGCGATCATCCAGGCCGTCGCCGGCGGCCAGGTGGACATCGGTGTCGTCGCCGACGAAGGCGGCCTGGCCGGGCTGGACACCTTGCCCTACCGGCGCGACCGGCTGGTCCTGATCGTCCCGCCCGGGCATCGGCTGGCCGGGCAGCCGGCGGCGGCCTTTGCCGAGGTGCTCGGCGAGCCCTTCGTCTGCCTGCATGCCGGCAGCGCCATCCATACCTTCATGATGAATCACGCGGCACGGCTGGGCGGCCGGCTCGACGTGCGCATCCAGGTGCGCAGCTTCAATGCCGTCTGCCGGATGGTCGCGGCTGGCGTCGGGATCGGCATGGTGCCGCGTTCCGCTGCGGTCGACACCGTCAAAACGGTGGAAATCACCGATGACTGGGCGCCGCGCGACCTGCAACTGTGCGTGCGTTCGCGGGCGGCGCTGAGCCCGGCGGCCGCGGCGCTGCTCGCGCACCTGGCCGCCAAGGGCGAAGCGAAAACTAGAGCGGCCGCTTGACCGTCACGGCACCGCGAATCTGGCCCTTGGCATAGCCGGTGGCCTGGTCGTGCGGGTAGCTTTCAGCCAGCTTGGCCTTCAGGTCGCCGTCCAGACTCTCTGCCGGGCCGTGGCACTTCAGGCAAACGTCGCCGACCGGCAGCGCCTTGATGTAGCGGAAGACCGGCTTGCCGTCGATGCTGACGATTTCGCTTTTCTCGAGGCTGTCGATCTTCTCGCCATGGCCGGCGCGAATGTTGAAATCGGCCAGCTGGCGAGCTTCCCACAGATCCGGCGTGGCGCGCTCGGCATTCCGGGTTTTCAGGCTGACGCGGCGGATATCCCAGCCGGTTTCCTGGCGTTTTTCCCGGATCAGCGCCGGCGCCTGTTCCTTGCACACCGGAATCGCCCCGGCGACGCCCTTGTCGGCGACGGCTTCCTGCATGGCGGCGACCACCTTGGGGACCACCGGCAGGACGGCCTTCTTGGTCTCGGCGGTCAGCGCGCCGAGATCCTGGGCGACGGCGGGCAGGGTGGCAAAGAGCAAGGTCAGGGCGAACAGGGGTTTCATGGCGATTCCTTTTCTAAATCAGAAAACGCTAATGTTACTCCGGTCGCTTGCTTTCGTCATCAGGGTGCCGTTGACGCACTGCACAATAAGTCGGCAAAATGAAGCCATGACTACCTGCCTGTTCGCCCCGACCGTACCGAGCCGCCGCATGCTGCGCGCCTGGCGCGTTGCCGTTCGTCCGGGGCCCGGGGCCAGTTAGTCAGCGTTACTGACCCGATTTCAGCAAAGGCCGCGGACTAAAACCCGCGGCCTTTTTGTTTTTGTCCCTCGTCGAAAGGAAATGCCATGAAACGTATCGCCCGTCCCGTCCGTCGCCCTGCCGCCCTGCATCCGCCGTCGTCCCCGCAAGATTCCCAGCCCCACTGAACCGGAGAACCCCATGTCCGTCCAAGCCGCCTATCTCGGCATCATCCTGATCTGGTCCACCACGCCGCTGGCCATCCAGTGGAGCACGCAAGGCACCGGCTTTGCGTTTGCCGTCTTCGCCCGCATGCTGATCGGCGTCATGGTCGCCGCCCTGTTGCTGCTCGTCTGGCGCATCCGTTTGCCGCTGCACGCACGGGCGCGCCGCGCCTATCTGGTCGGCGGCCTCGGCCTCTTTGCGGCGATGGCGCTGACCTACTGGGGCGCCCGCTACGTGCATTCCGGGTTGATTTCGGTGCTCTTCGGCCTGTCGCCGCTGATGGCCGCCGTGCTGGCCGCGCTCTGCCTCGGCGAACGCGCCCTGACGCCGATCAAGGTGGCCGGCATGCTGCTTGGCGCTCTCGGTCTGGCGATCATTTTCATCCACGGCGACAGCCTGGGCGGCGACCATGCACTGGCCGGTCTGGGGGCCTTGTTGGCCGCAGTCTTTGTTTATTCCGGCTGCCTCGTCTGGCTCAAGCATATCAGCGACGACAGCCCGCCGCTGGCCACCACGGTCGGCACGCTGGCGGTGTCGCTGCCGCTGTTCGGGATGGTCTGGTGGCTGAGCGACGGCCAGTTGCCGGCCAGGCTGCCGCCGCGTTCCGGCGCGGCCATCGCCTACCTCGGGGTGTTCGGCTCGGTGATCGGCTTCGCCCTTTATTACTACGTGATCAAGCATCTCGAAACCGCCAAGGTGGCGCTGATCACGTTGATTACCCCGGTCATCGCGCTGTTGCTCGGCCACTGGCTGAACGGCGAAACGATCGGTCTGCGCCTGTGGCTGGGCACCGGCCTGATCCTGCTCGGACTCAGCGTGCACCAGTGGGAGATGCTGGCCGGCTTCCGTCGCCCGGCACGCTGTCTTGCCGACTGAATCCTGCGACCATGGAAACAAACGCTGGCCGCCCGGTCGACCGGGCAAATCGGCCCAAAACCAGCATGGCGCAGATCGACGCTGCACCATGCTGATCGGTGGCCGGCGCTATTGGCCGGGCGTTGCCGGGGCGGCGGACGGGGCGCTCAGCGGCGGGGCCACCGGCGGGGCCGGCGATACCGGCTGTTCGGCCACGGCCCGGGCGTCGGTGACGAAATATTCGGTTTCGCCGAAGCAGTTGCTCGGCACGAACTTGTGCTGTTCGTAGATCAGCACCACGCGTTGTCCGGCCAGGGCGTTGATTTTGGTGGCTATCGCCTCGTCGCGCACCGAAAATTCGAAGCGGTCGGGGATGGCGCCGGGCATGGTGACCATGGCGATCTCGCCTTCCCAGGTCTTGCACAGCCAGCCCTTGCGGGACAATTTCTGGATGTAGCCGGCGCGCTCGCCCGTCGAATAGCTCCAGCTCAGGGTCAGCCAGACCCAGCCAATCGCTGCCACAAGCAGCAGTCCGACCAAGGCAATCAGCGCGCGTATCATCAATTTTCTCCCCATCGTGCAGATTCGCCATTATGACCATATCCGGCCGGCTTGGGCCGGCCCGCGGCGTTTTACGGCAGCCGGGTCAGCCTGGCCGGCTGTTCGGCCTGGGCGCCGTTGAGCCAGATGTGGCCGGTCAGGGTGCTGCCGTCCGCGGCCAGGCGGGCGCTCAGGTTGCCGCTGTCGACCGGCTCGCGGCCCTCGGGGCTGGGCAAGACCTGGAGGGCGATGTCCACCGCCGGCGGCAAGTCGGGGGCATCGATACGCTTGCCTTCGCCGCGGTACATCACGGCAGCGAGATCGGTGCCCATCCGTTGCCGCCAGAACTGGCGATATTCGGCCCAGTCGGGCCGGCGGGCAATGGGGATCGGCTCGCTGGCCAGGGTGACGACACCGGCCTGCTCGCTCAAGACCAGCACGACCTGCTCGCCCTGCCATAGTTGCGCCTGCCAGCGGCCTGACAGTCCGGCCGGGTGATCTGGCCGCATGGCCATCCACAGCCCCAGCACACCGGCCAGCAGCATCGCCAGTCCGCCGGCCAGCAGGTGCCGGGAGAATCCGGGGCCGGCCGTCTTGGTTGCCGGCGTAGCGGCGGCGATGCGCGGTATGCCCAGCGCTTCCAGATCGCCGACCAGCCGTTCGACATCGTGTTCCCAGTCGTAGGCGCGCAACTGGCGCCAGGTCAATTCGGCCAGGCCGTTGAACGGCGCCGGCAGTTGCGCCGCATCGGGCGGAGCGGCCAGGCCGTCGCACAACAGCGGGATGACCCGGGCGCCAGCGGCCAGCGCCTCTTCCAGTTCCCGCCGCACCGGATCATCGGCCGCCGCGATGCGCGCCTGGCCGCCGGTGTCGACCGCCGCCAGCAACTGGGGCGTCAGCAACAGCAGCAGGACCGGCTGGCTGTCGATGGTGCGGGCAATCTCGGCGCGCCAGGCTGAGCCGCCGCGCAGGTCGTCCTTGTCGAGAAAGACCGCGTCGTCACCGAAAATCCTTCCCAGCTCCCGCCCCAGTGCGGTGGCCTTGTCGACCCCGTCGGACGTGCGATAGCTGATGAAGATGCGTGCAGGCATCGGTGATGTTGTCCAAGCGTTGGTTGGGGCAGTATCCCGGAGTCGGGCAAGGCTAGTCAAATGACATCGACGACCCGCTTGGGCAATTGCGACGGTCGACCGGAAAAGAAGGGCAAAAATGAAAATGGCGCAGAAGCGATCTGCGCCATCGTTCGGGTCCCGGCTTACGGCCGGCCGGGAGATTTGCGCAGGAAGGGCTAGCGCCTGCCGCCGAGAATCGACCCGAGCACCCCGCGCAGGATCTGCTTGCCGATTTCCCGGCCGACGGTGCCGGCGACGCCGCGGGCGGCACTTTTGGCGGCGCTCTCCAGCACGCCTTCGCGCTTGCCGCCGCGCGGGCCGGTGCTGCCCATCAGGATGTCGCCGAGGCCGCCGAGCAGGCCACCGCCGGATTCGGCCTGCGGCGCCGGGGCGGGCTGGCGGGGCTGGGGGGCGGTCTCGTAGCGGGGTTGCGGCTGGCCGCCGTGGTTGCCCCAGTCGTTGGCATTGAGGCCGCCGTTGCCGGTCGGTGGGGCGGGGATGGCGCCGGGGGCGGCGGGCGCGGCAGCGGGTTTGCCGCGCAGCACTTCATAGGCCGATTCGCGGTCGACCGTGGTGCCGTAGGCGGCGAGCATCGGGCTGGCCCGGATGATGGCCTGGCGTTCTTCCGGCGTCAGCGGGCCGAGGCGGGAGGCGGGCGG
>CAMLHL010000042.1 GCA_946479855.1 uncultured Pseudomonadota bacterium | reverse complement strand
CGCACGGCAACATCCTGGCCGCCGCCAACGCCATCATCAAGAACAACCGCGAGCGGCTCGGCAAGAACCTGTGGACCGACGCCGGCGAGGGCGAGCCGATCCGCGCCTTCGAGGCCTATTCCGACCTCGACGAGGCGCGCTTCGTCGTCGAGGAAATCCGCGAACTGGTCCGCGACGGCGTCTCGCCGACCCAGATCGCGCTGCTCTACCGGTCCAACGCCCAGTCGCGGGTGCTCGAAAACGAGCTGTTCACCAAGGGCGTGCCCTACAAGGTCTATGGCGGCCTGCGCTTCTTCGAGCGGCAGGAAATCAAGCACGCGCTGGCCTACCTGCGCCTGTTGGGCAACCCGGACGACGACACCGCCTTCCTGCGCGTCGTCAATTTCCCGACCCGCGGCATCGGCGCCCGCTCGCTGGAAAACCTGCAGGCCACCGCCCACCAGTGCAACTGCAGCCTCTACAACGCCGCCGCCTCGCTGACCGGCAAGGCCGGCCAGACGGTCGGCGCCTTCATCCGGCTGGTCGAAAGCCTGCGCCAGGAAACCGCCGGCCTGCCGTTGCCCGAGATGGTCGAGCACGTCATCGAGAAATCCGGCCTGGCCCAGCATTACCGGACCGAGAAGGAAGGCCAGGACCGGCTGGAAAACCTCGACGAACTGATCAACGCCGCCGCCACCTTCGTCGACGACGAGGGGGCCATCGGCGAAGGCGGCGCGCTGGTTTCCTTCCTGACCCTGGCTTCGCTGGAAGCCGGCGAGCACCAGGCCGGCGAGGGCCAGGAGGCGGTCCAGCTGATGTCGGTGCATGCCGCCAAGGGCCTGGAGTTCGACGTCGTCTTCATCACCGGCCTGGAGCAGGGGCTGTTCCCGCACGAGAACTCGGTCAACGAGGGCAAGGACGGGCTGGAAGAGGAGCGCCGGCTGATGTACGTCGCGGTGACGCGGGCGCGTCAGCGCCTGTACGTTTCCTGCGCCCAGACCCGGATGCTGCACGGCCAGACGCGCTATTGCCTGCCCTCGAGCTTCCTCGACGAAATCCCTGAGCAACTGCTGCGCAAGCTGAACAAGAAGGCCGCAGCGGCCCCGGCGGCGCCGGCTTTCGGTTCCTTCGGCGGCGGCTACGCCGAACCGGCGGCCGGCGGCCTGCGCATCGGGCAGGCCGTCGAGCACGCCAAGTTCGGCCTCGGCGTCATCGTGTCCACCGAAGGTCGTGGCGCCGATGCGCGGGTCCAGGTCAATTTCGGCGGCAGCGGCATGAAGTGGCTGGCGCTGGAATATGCCAAACTGACGCCGGTCTGAGGAATGCTGCACTAACCGGGATACCGGCTGCCGGTCCTGCGGTCGACGGCCCCCCAGGGCATTTTTCGGAACGTCGCCGGCGTCGCGCCTGGCCGGCCAACTGAAATAACTGCATTGCGGGGTCCTTGATCGTCACCATGTCCTTTGCCTGGCTCGTCAAAACCTTACTCGGCGGCCTCTTGCTGCCGCCGGCCAACGGCTTGGCCCTGCTCGGCGTCGCCGGGCTGTTCCGGCGGCGGCGCTGGGCCTTCGGGCTGGCGGCGTTTGCCACGACCTTGCTGTTCCTCCAGTCGCTGCCGCCGGTGGCCGGCGCCTTGCTGGCGACGCTGGAAAGCCGCGCCGGGCCGGTCATCGAAAGCCCGGCCGGGGCGCAGGCCATCGTCGTCCTCGGCAGCGGACTGGACGTCGATGCCGTCGAGTATGGCGGCGATACCGCCTCGGAACGAACGCTCCTCCGCACCCGCTACGGCGCCCGGCTGGCGCGCCGCTTCGGGTTGCCGGTGCTGGTCAGCGGCGGACGCCCCTATAACGCGACGCGCTCCGAGGCCGACGTGATGGCCGGCATCCTGGCCGACGAATACGGCGTCCCGGTGCGCTGGCAGGAAGCCCGCTCGCGGGATACCGCCGAAAATGCCGCGCGGTCGGCCGAAATTCTCAAGGCGGCGGGTGTTCGCCGCATCGTGCTGGTCACCCAGGCCTTCCATATGCCGCGCGCCGCGGAGCTGTTCCGGGCGGCCGGGCTGGAGGTGGTTCCGGCGCCGACGCAGATCAAGGCCGGCAGCGCCTGGCGATTCAGCCCGACCGATCTGCTGCCCAGCGCCTATGCCCTGCGCAATTCCTATTACGCGCTGCACGAGTGGCTGGGCCTGGCCTGGCTGCGCCTGACGGCGCTCGTATAGGCCTCAGCTTAGCCAGCCTGCCGGCATTTCCGGCCTGCTACAATCTTTGCGATCACCTTATCTGCCTGGGGGAATTAAATGAATACCGTGCCTCGTCCGAACTGGAAAAACTTCGTCAAGATTGCCGCCCTGGCGGCGGTTGCCCTCTTGCCGCCGCTCGCCCGTGGCGAAGAGCCGGCGCCGGCGGCAGCCAGGGAAGCCGCGGTCAGCGATGCGCAGCGCGCCCAGTCCCTGCTCGCCCGGGCGGTTGCCTTCTACCGCCAGCAGGGCGACGGAGCCTTTGCCGCTTTCAACGGTCCGGGCGAATTCGTCGACGGCGAACTCTATGTCTGGGTGCTCGGCACCGATGGCGTGATGCTGGCCAGCGGCGGTTCCTCGGCGGCGCTGATCGGCCGCAAGGTGATGAACATGCGCGACGCCTTCGGCACACCTTTTTTCTACGACATGCTGGAAAAGGCCAAAACCAGCGACTCCGGCGTCGTCGAATACCGCTGGCTCAACCGCCTGCACCACAAGCCGGAACGCAAGGTCACCTATTTCCAGAAAGTCGGCGAGCGCCTGCTGGCGGTCGGCTACTACATCCCGCGGGCCTCGCCGGAGCAGGCGGCGGCCATGCTCGAACGGGCGGTGGGCGCGGTCAAGGCCGATCCGGCCAAGGCGCAGGCGGCGTTCAACGACCTCAACGGCGGCTACATCGAGGACGATCTCTACGTCTTCGTCGTCGGCCTCGATGACGGAAAATTTCGTGCCCACGGCGTCTCGCCGCGCCTGGTCGGTACCGACGGCCTGGCGCTGACTGATCCCAACGGCAGGCCGATCATCCGCCAGATGCTCGATGCCCTGAAGGACAGCGATCACGGCGAACTCGACTACGCCTGGCGCAATCCGGTGACGCGCAAGGTCGAGAACAAGCATACCCTGTTCCGCAAGGTCGGCGATCAGCTGATCGGTGTCGGCTACTACACGCGCTAGGGGTAATCCTGCGACCATGGCAGCAACGGCTGGCCCTGCGGTCGACGCCTGGAAAGGGCATTTTTCAAACCCGCGCTAGATCGAAGATCGGCGCGGTGATAACCTCGTTTGCTCGCGAAAACATCAAGATAAAGAGGAGATCGCCATGTCCCACGCCATTCGTATCCATCAGACCGGCGGCCCGGAAGTGCTGCGCTGGGAAGAAGTCGACCTGCTGGCGCCGGCCCCCGGCGAGGCGACGGTTCGCCATCGGGCGGTCGGCCTCAATTACATCGACACCTACCACCGCAGCGGCCTCTACCCGTTGCCGCTGCCCGCCGGCCTCGGCCTGGAAGGGGCGGGCATCGTCGAGGCAGTTGGTGCGGGCGTCACCGAGGTCAAGGTCGGCGACCGCGTCGCCTATGCCGGCGGCCCGGTCGGCGCCTATGCCGAGGTCCGCAACATTCCGGCGCATCGCCTGCTCCAGTTGCCGGCGGCCATCAGTTTTGAGACCGGCGCGGCGATGATGCTGCAAGGCCTGACCGCCGCCTACCTGCTGCGCAAGACCTACCGCGTGCAGCCGGGCGATGCCGTGCTGATCCACGCCGCCGCCGGCGGGGTCGGGCTGATCGCCAGCCAGTGGGCGAACGCGCTGGGCGCCACCGTGATCGGCACCGTCGGCTCCCCGGCCAAGGCCGAGCTGGCCAAGGCGCACGGCTGCCACCACGTGATCAACTACAGCACCGAGAACTTCACCGCCCGGGTCCGCGAACTGACCGGCGGCGAGGGCGTTGCGGTCGTCTATGACGGCGTCGGCAAGGACACCTTCATGGGCTCGCTCGACTGCCTGCGCCCGATGGGCATGATGGTCACCTACGGCAACGCCTCCGGCCCGGTGCCGCCGCTCGACCTGCTGCTGCTCTCGCAGAAGGGCTCGCTGTTCGTGACCCGGCCGACGCTGATGAACTACACCGCCAAGCGCGAGGATCTCGTCGCCCTGGGCAGCGACCTGTTCGATGTCGTCGGCAGCGGCCAGGTCAGGATCGAGGTCAACCAGACCTACGCCCTCAAGGACGCCGCCCAGGCGCACCGCGACCTCGAGGCGCGCCAGACCACCGGCTCCACCATCCTGCTGCCATGATGGCCAGGATCAAGGCCGGCCTGCTTTCCCTGCGCGATCTGTTCGCCACCGCCTGGTGGATCGTCCTGATCGCCGGTATCGGCTTCGTCGTCGCCTACCAGTTCGTCAAGCCGGCGCCGCCCAAGACCATCGTCATCACCACCGGCGGCGAGAGCGGGGCCTATTACCAGTTTGCCAAGCGCTACGCGGCCATCCTGGCCCGCAACGGCATCACGCTGGAGGTCAGGGCCTCGGCCGGGGCCTTGCAGAACCTCGAACGCCTGAAGGCCGACGAGGCGCAGGTCGCCTTTGTCCAGGGCGGCGTCGTGCCGCCGAAGGAGGACCCCGACGCCGAGGACGATTCCGGCCTGCTCTCGCTCGGCAGCTTGTTCTACGAGCCGGTCTGGGTCTTCTATCGCGGCGATACGGGCAACGGCAAGGAACTGACGCGGCTGACCGACCTGCGCGGCAAGCGCATCGCCATCGGCCAGGAGGGCTCGGGCGTCCGTCAGCTGGCGCAGCAACTACTCGATGCCAACGAAATACCGGCCGGCGACCATCTGTTGCCGGTGGCCGGCCTGACCGCTGCCGAAGAGTTGCAGCAGGGGAGGATAGACGCCGCCTTCATCATCGCCGCCGAGTCGGCACCGGTCGTCCAGGTGCTGCTCCGCTCGCCCGGCGTCAAGCTGATGAGCTTCGCCCAGGCCGGCGCCTACCAGCGCCGTTTTCCCTTCCTGACCAAGCTGACCTTCCCGCAGGGCGTCGCCGACCTGGTCCGTGATTTCCCGCCGACCGACATCAAGCTGCTGGCCCCGACTGCCAACCTGATCGTCCGCGAGGACCTGCATCCGGCGCTGAAGACCCTGCTGCTGCAGGCGGCCAGCGAAGTGCACGGCAAGTCCGGCTTCTTCCAGGATGCCGGCGAATTTCCCTCCTACAAGGACCAGATGCTGCCGCTGTCGCCCGAGGCGGCGCGCTACTTCAAGTCCGGGGCGCCCTTCTTGCAGCGCTACCTGCCGTTCTGGCTGGCGGTGCTGGTCGACCGGCTGATCGTCATGCTGGTGCCGATCTTCGCCCTGCTCATCCCGCTGCTCAAGGTGGCGCCGGCGATCTATAACTGGCGGGTGCGTTCCAAGATCTTCCGCTGCTACGGCGAGCTGAAATTCCTCGAAGACGACCTCAAGAACCATTTCGAGGCCGCCCGGCTGGGCGACTACCGTGCCCGCCTCGACGCCCTCGACGAGGAGGCCAGCGAGCTGCACGTGCCGCTCGGTTTCACCGACCTGACCTACACCCTGCGCGAACACGTCAATCTGGTTCGTCACATTCTCGACAAGCGGGAAGAAGCCCTGACATGAAGGCCTTTCTCGTTGCCAACCCGAAGGGCGGTTCCGGCAAGAGCACGCTGGCCACCAACCTGGCCGGCTATTTTGCCAACCAGGGGCACGAGGTGATGCTCGGCGATATCGACCGCCAGCAATCGTCGCGCGAATGGCTGGGGCTTCGTCCCTTCGCGCTGCCCACCATCGAGACCTGGGCGGTCGGCGAGGACAAGATTTCCCGGCCGCCCAAGGGCACCACGCATGTCGTCCTCGACACCCCGGCCGGCCTGCACGGCAAGATGCTCGACCGCGTGCTCAAGCTGTCGACGCGGGTCATCGTGCCGGTCCAGCCGTCGTTGTTCGACATGCTGGCGACCCGCCATTTCCTGACCGAATTGCTCGCCGAGAAGGCCGTCCGCAAGGGTAAGGCTGACGTCGCGGTGATCGGCATGCGGGTTGATGCCCGGACCCGCGCCGCCGGCGAACTGGAAAAATTCTTTGCTTCGTTCGACCTGCCGGTGCTCGCCTACCTGCGCGACACCCAGGTCTACGTCCAGGCCACCGCCGCCGGCATGACCCTGTTCGACCTGCCGCCTGCGCGCGCCGAGCGCGACATCGAGCAATGGCAGGCCATCATCGCCTGGGCCGAGGCCGGCTGACCGCGAATCCCACGGTCGACCGGGGAAAAAGGCCAAAACCGGCCGTAATTTGGTTTCCCTAAACGTAATCGGTTATCTTCCGGCATCAACAAAAAACAACGGAGACAGCCATGGCAATAACCAGGGACACCTACGTGCCCGTCAGCGGGGAACCCTTCAACGTCGAGGGGCCGGATGCCGGCCTGCACCAGGTCGTCATCGTCGGCGGCGGGGCCGGCGGTCTCGAGCTGGCCACCGCGCTCGGCGACCAGCTCGGCAAGAAGCGCAAGGCGGCGATCACGCTGATCGAAAAGTCGCAGACCCATTTCTGGAAACCGCACCTCCACGAAATTGCCGCCGGCAGCATGGATCTCGGCACCTACGAAATCAACCATCTGGCCCAGTCCTACTGGCACGGCTACCGCTATCGCTACGGCGAGGTGGTCGGCATCGACCGCGACCGGCAGTTGGTTATCACCGCCCCTTACATCGACGAAAGCGGCGAACAGGTCATCGCGCCGCGCGCCTTCCGCTACGACACGCTGGTCATCTGCATCGGCAGCCTGACCAACGATTTCGGCACACCCGGCGTCAAGGAGCACGCCATCGCCCTGGAAACACCGGCCCAGGCCGCCCGCTTCCATCGCCGCATGGTTAATGCCTGCATCCGCGCCCATGCCCAGCACGCGCCGCGGCAGCCGGGGCAGCTGACCGTCGCCATCATCGGTGGCGGCGCCACCGGGGTCGAACTGGCCGCCGAACTGCACAAGACGACGCGCACCCTGGTTTCCTATGGCCTCGACCGCATCGACCCGAGCCAGGATATCCGCATCGTCCTCATCGAAGCCGCGCCGCGCGTCCTGCCCGCCGTTCCCGAGCGTGTCTCGGGTGCGGCGCTGCGCCTGCTCGGCGAAATCGGCGTCGAGGTGCGCACCGGCGCCGCCGTCGCCGAAGTGCTGGCCGACGGCGTCCGCTTCGCCAGCGGCGAGGTGATGCCGGCCGAGCTGGTGGTTTGGGCGGCCGGCGTCAAGGCGCCGGAAATGCTCAAGGATTTCGGCGGCCTGGAGGCGAACCGCATCAACCAGCTGGTCGTCCATCCGACGCTGCAGACGACGCGCGACGCCCACATCTTCGCCCTCGGCGACTGCGCCGCCTGCGCCTGGATCGGCAAGGAGGGCGTCACCGTTCCGCCGCGTGCCCAGGCGGCGCACCAGCAGGCCTCGCACATGGTCAAGCAGATACGGGCCCGGCTCGAGGGCAAGCCGCTCAAGCCCTGGCGCTATCGCGACTTCGGCTCGCTGGTCTCGCTCGGCAAGTATTCGACCGTCGGCAACCTGATGGGCGGCGTGGTCGGTGGCAACCTGTGGGTTGAAGGCTATTTCGCCCGGATGATGTACCTCTCGCTGTACAAGCTGCACGAACTGGCGCTGCATGGTTTTGCCAAGGTTGCCCTCGATACCCTGGCTCGCCTGATCACCCGGCGCACCGAGCCCCACGTCAAGCTGCACTAGGTCGTCGCCAGCCCAGGCAAAAGCCCCGGCCGGAAACGGTGCGGGGCTTTTTGCCGTGCGGGAATCGCGGGGGCTGGCCGCATCGCCGCTGATCGACGGGATGGCGCCGCGGCTGGCCAAGCGCCGCGGTCACGTCGCCGAGTCGTTGAAACCAATGCTACCCGGGTGGTTCTAACAGTCGGCGTGCCGTCATCGAATAAGCCGAAAACTGGCTCGCCCTTCGTAACCCGCGGCGAAAAATGTTGCAGCATCCTTTCTAGCGAGGAGGCACCATGGCAATTCATGAAACGCTGGCGACGGAAACGTCGATTTCCAGCGAGGAGGTCCAGCGGCGCAAGGCCTTTCTGGAATTTACCGAGCAGGACGTGGCCGTGCTCGAGGGCGTCAACGATCTCGCCACGCAATACGCCGACTCGATGATCGAGGATTTCTACGAGCATCTGATGGCTTTCGAGGAAACCCGGGCCTTCTTTGCCGATCCCAATTTGCTCAGGCACGTCAAGGAAATGCAGAAGGCGTATTTCATGCGGCTGACCCAGGGTCATTACGATCAGCAATATGTCGCCAACCGGATCAGGATAGGCCAGGTGCACGAGCATGTCGGCCTGCCGGTCAAGTCCTACCTGGGAATGTACTGTTTCTATCTGCGTGCCGTTTTCAAGCGCCTGCGCGATGAGTTTGAGGCGACGCCGGAGCAGGCCTTTGCGGTCTTCAATTCGCTGATGAAACTGACCTTTTTCGACATGGGGCTGGCCATCGATACCTACATCGAGTCGCGCGAACAAACCATCCAGGGCCAGCAGGAAGCGATTCGCGAGTTGTCGACGCCTGTCCTGCTGTTGCGGCCCGGCCTGTTGTTGTTGCCGATCATCGGCCTGATCGATACCCGGCGCGCCCGCCAGCTGACCGAGCAGTTGCTGCGCTCGGTGCGCGCCAACCGGGCGACCGTGGTCGTCATCGACGTGACCGGGGTGCCTTCGGTCGACACCAAGGTGGCCAACCATCTGGTCCAGACCGTCGAGGCGGCGCGTTTGATGGGGGCGATTTCGATCGTCAGCGGCATCGCTCCCGAGATCGCGCAGACGATGGTCAGGCTCGGCATTGATCTGCGGCGGATCAGAACGGTAGGCGATCTGCAGGGGGGGATCGAGGCGGCGGAACACCTGCTCGGCTACCGGGTGGTCAAAGATGGGGACGGTGCCGATGATCCAAACCCGAAGGTCGGGCCATGAATCGTGTCCGGGCACCGATCCTCAAACTGGGGGAAACGCTGATCGCGTCGGTCCAGGAAGTCTTGATGGACGCCGATCTGGTCGGCCTGCGCGACGAACTGGTCGCCGAGGTCAAGAAATACCGGGCCACCTGCGTCATCATCGACGTCACCGTGCTCGATGTCCTCGATTCCTTTGCCGCCCGCACGCTTCGCCATATCGCCCAGATGACCCAATTGCTGGGGGCGCGGACGGTGGTCGTCGGCATCCAGCCGGATGTGGCCTTCGCCATGGTCCAGTTGGGCCTGACGCTGGAGGGCACGGAGACGGCACTCGACCTCGAGGATGCCCTGTCCCGGCTCGATATCAAGGTAGGCCGTGAACGCCGTGCTCAATGAACTGAATGTGCCAATCCGCTCCGAGGCCGATCTGGTCACCGCCCGGCTGCGTGGGCGGGAGATCGCGTCGGCGCTGAATTTCTCTTCCAGCGAGCTGACCCTGATCGCTACCGCCATTTCCGAAGTGACGCGCAATATTCTCAGTTATGCCGGGACGGGCGAACTCGACCTGCGCCTGGTGCGCCAGGGCGAGAAGCTCGGCGTTTCGATCGTGGCCCGCGACCGGGGGCCGGGCATTGCCGATCTGTTTTCGGCGATGCAGGACGGCTACAGCACCTCCGGCAGCCTTGGCCTGGGTTTGCCGGGCTCGAAACGACTGATGGACGAATTCGATCTGGCCTCGGAGATCGGCAAGGGGACCACCGTGACGATGACCAAATGGAAAATGTAGCGCTCCAGCGGCATCTGCTTGAGGTCTGCGAGTATGCGGTGGCCGGGCGAGCCATGAGTGGCGAGCGGCAGTCGGGCGATGCGGCGCTGGTCTGCCCCGGTGGCGAAGGGATTCTGGTCGCCGTCGTCGATGGTCTCGGGCACGGCGATGAAGCCGCCGCCGCCGCCGGGGTCGCGCTCAGGACCTTGCGCGAACAGGCCGGCCAGCCGGTGGATATCCTGTTCAAGCTCTGCCACGAAGCCCTGCAGACAACACGCGGTGCCGCCCTTGCCCTGGCGACGTTGCAAACGGCGGGCGCAACGCTCACCTGGGCGGGCGTCGGCAATGTCGAGGGCATTCTGCTCGGGGCAGCCCGGCGCGGGACCTGCCGCAAAGAGTATCTGACCAATCGCAGCGGGGTCGTGGGTTATCGCCTGCCGACGGTCCAGCCTAGCGTGTTGCCGATTTGTCCTGGTGATCTGCTGATTTTTGCCACCGACGGGATCGATGAGCGCTTCACCACTGGCGACATTCAGCGGGGTCCGGCCGACCGGGTGGCGCGAGCCATTCTCGAGCGCCATGGCAAGGCGACGGACGATGCCCTGGTCCTCGTCCTGCGCTGGCATGGCGAGGGCGGTAATGTCCCATTGCCGAGGCGATGCTCATGAACACCGGGCAACCGAAATTCGCGGCGGACTATGAGTCGGCCTTTGTCGACTACCTGAACGGAGGGGATGAAGAAACGGCGTTGCAGCGTGCCTACGAATTGGGGCGCCGGGCGATCGCCGGCGAGCAGACCATACTCGGGCTGATCGGCATTCATTACCGTCTGGTGCAGACGATCAAGCCGCAGCTCAAGGCGGGGCTGCCCAAGGGGCAGACGATCATGCGCAGCGAAGCCTTCCTGACCCAGGTCATGGCGCTGTTCGAAATGACGCACCGGCAGACCCTCGACCTCAACCGCTCGTTGCGGGACAGCGAGCGGCGCAAGGCGGCGATCCTCGGCAGCGCCTTCGACAGCATCATCACCTTCGGTGTAGATGGCCGCATCATCGAGTTCAATCCGGCGGCCGAACGCATGTTCGGCTATCGGCGGGAGCAGGTCATCGGTCGGGATCTGGTCGAACTGATCCTGCCCGGCTCCCGCCGCGAAGCCTTCCGCGAGATGCTCGCCATCTGCCGCAGCAAGGGGCATGGCGAGGCATCCGGGCAGCGCGAGGAAATGACGGCATTGCGCGCCGATGCCCATGAGTTCCCGGTCGAAATGGCGGTCACCCTGATCGAGGCCGATGCCTTCCCGTTCTTCGCCGCTTTCATCCACGATCTCAGCGAACGCAAGGCCTACGAGGCGAGAATCGAGTACCTGGCCACCCACGATGGCCTGACCGATCTGGCCAATCGCAACCTGCTCAAGGACCGCCTCGAACAGGCGATCGCCCACCTCGGCCGGGACCGGGACGAGGGGCTGGCCGTGCTCTTCGTCGGCATCGAGCGCTTCAAGTTCATCAACGACAGCATGGGGCATTCGTTCGGCGATGCCCTGATCAGGGAAATCGCGGCACGCCTGCAGCAGATCGTTCGTGACGGGGACACCGTGGCCCGGCATGGCAGCGACGAATTCGTCATCGTCATGGATGGCCTGAAAAATGGCGCTCAGGAGGCGCTGCACGGGGCGAGCAAGGTGCTCGCCGCCTTCATGCAGCCTTATCTCGTCAATGGCCATTCCATCCATCAGGCGTGCAGTGTTGGTGCCAGTCTTTACCCCGACGACGGCAAGGATGCCGAAGTGCTGCTCGCCCATGCCGATGCGGCCATGCATCGCGCCAAAGCTGCCGGTGGCGGTACCCTGCAGTTCTATACGCGCGATCTGGGCGCCTTTGCCGCCGAGCGGGTCCGGCTGGAGAATGCCTTGTGGAGCGGACTCGAGAACCGCGAGTTCAGCCTCTTCTACCAGCCGCAGATCCGCCTCAGCGATGGTGCCATCGTCGGCGCCGAAGCCTTGATCCGCTGGCAGAGTCCGGAGTTTGGCCAGGTTCATCCGGAGCGCTTTATCCCGCTGGCCGAAGAGACCGGGCTGATCGGGCCGATCGGCGAGTGGGTTCTGCGTACCGCCAATACCCAGAATCGCCTCTGGCAGGGCGCCGGCTTCCGCGATTTGCGCATGGCCGTCAATGTGTCGACGCGACAGTTTCGTGATGGCGGCATTCTGCGGGTGCTCAAGGACTTGCTGGCCGCCAACGAGGTGGCGCCGGGATCGCTGGAGCTTGAGGTGACTGAAAGCAGCATGATGGAGGACATGGAGGCATCGGTGCGCATACTCAACGAGTTGCGCGACCTGGGGGCCAGCATCTCGCTCGACGATTTCGGTACCGGCTACTCGTCGCTCTCCTATCTGCGGCGCCTGCCCGTCGACCGGCTGAAGATCGACCAGTCCTTCGTCCATCAAATGGAGAGCGATGCGCAGAAAAGAACGATGATCAAGGAGATCATCCATCTGGCTCATGCCTTCGACCTGAGCATCATCGCCGAAGGGGTCGAAACGCCTGGCGAACTGGATTTTCTCGCCGAACACGGTTGCCACGAATACCAGGGCTATCTGTTTTCCCGGCCGGTCATGGCCGGCGATTTCGAACGTATGTTGCGCGCCGGCTAGAGCAATGGCCACAGGCAGGCGCAGCAAGAAAAGCCCCGCAGCCTTGCCGCCAGGGCTTTTCTTCGGAAGCGCGAGCGGGGGTAGTCGCCCCCGAGCCCCGGGAGCGATTTCTACCCGCTGGAGGCCAGCCTTTTCTGCTCGCGCTTAATGCCGGTAATGCCGGTGGTCGTGCCCACGCCAGCCTCGGCGCGGGCCGTAATCGTAACCGTAGCCATAGCCGGCGTATCCATAGGGAGCCACGACGAAGGGCGGCGGTACGTAAGCCAGTGGGGGCGGCGGGGCATAAATGACCGGCGGAGGCGGCGGGTAATAGACGGGCGGCGCTATATACGCCGGATATCCCAAGTTGACGCTCAACCCAATGCGGGGCCCGTGTGCGTAAGCGCCAGGCACCAGTCCGGCCGAGAGCACCAGGCCAAACAGTGCAATGCGAAGAGTTTTCATAGCTAAGCTCCTTTGCGACAGACCAATCCCGAAAGATCAATCCCTGTAGATAAGAACGCACGAAGCGCCGCAAGGTTTCGTTCCCTAACATTTCGAAACACATCGCCTGGCGAAGCGGCGGCCAGGCCACCTTGTCGGGCGAAGAAAAATCCGCCCGGCAGCGCGCCTTATGAACTCGGGGGCTGCGCCGCGAGCCAGGCCGCGTAGCCGCCCCGCAGCGGCCGGACCGACAGATAGCCTGCCTTGAGCAGGCGGTGGGCGGCCTGGATGGCGCCGGCATCTTCCGGGCAGGCGCAGAGGGTGACGATGGGCTGGTGTTTCGGCCAGTGGCCGACGGCGTCGAGCAGGCGATCGTGTTCGGCGATGGTGGCGCCGACGATCGGGCCGGCTTCGGCGACCATGCTGTGTCCGCGCAGGTCGAGCAGGAGCAGTGGGCTGTCCGATGTCATGGCGGCCAGGAGTTCGCCCGGCGTGATGTGCGCTACGGTCGACTGCTGGCGGAAGCGATATTTCTGCCAGAACTTCCAGGCCAGCCAGACGGCGAGCACGGCGCCGGCCATGCTCAGTACGCTGCCGGCGTGCTGATCGAGCAGGGCGATCGTGCTCCGGACTTCATCGCGCAGCACCCAGCCGGCGCCGAGGGCGAGTCCGGCCCAGAGCGCGGCGCCGCTGGCGGCGGCGAGGACGAAGCCGCTCAGCGCCATGCGCAGGGCGCCGGCGATCGGCGGGGCAACGGTGGAAAAGCCGGGGATGAACTTGGCGACGACGAGCGATCCCAGCCCCCAGCGGATAAAGCGGGCTTCGGTCTGGCTGACGCAGGAGCCGGGATTGATCGACAGGCGGCAGAGGCCGGCCAGCACCCGGTAGCCGAAGGCCCGCCCGGCCTGGTACCACAGCCAGTCGGCGATGACCGAGGCGACAATGGCCGCAGCCAGCAGCTTGCCCAGTTGGCCGGCGGAGAGGGCGAGGCTGCCGGCCAGCAGCAGGGTGGGAACAGCCGGGACCGGCAGGCCGGCCTGCTGCGCCAGGACGTTGAGAAAGACCACCCAGAGCGCGTCGCGCTGGAGAGCCTGGGTGATCTGGGTGAGGTCCATCGGCTTGCCTTCGGTTGTGCTGCACGGTGGTCGGGGATGCCCGATTACGACCCCGGTCCGCCGACTTGGTTCACAGCGACTGCACGACGGCCGCTTCGAATTTTCCTTCCTGGTAATCGCGCAGGGCCTGCTGGAGCTGCTCGCCGGTGTTCATGACGAACGGGCCGTACTGGGCAATCGGCTCCTGCAGCGGCCGGCCGGCGATGAGCAGGAGCCGCGCCGCTTCGGTCGCCTCGATACAGACTTCTGCGGCGCCGTCGTTGGCGAGGATGGCCATGTGACGATCCGCGACCTCGGTGCCGCCGATGCTTACCTTGCCGCGATAGGTGTAGGCAAAGGCATTGTGTCCGGCCGGGACGGCCTGCACGAACCGGCTGCCGGCCGGCAGATGGATGTCGAGGTAGAGCGGCTCGGTCTGCGGGCGCTGCACGGCACCGGCCAGGCCGCCGCTGGCGCCGGCGATGACGCGGACGCGGATGCCGTCCTCGGTGGTGTATTCCGGGATGTTCTCCGGCGGGATGTCGCGATAGTTCGGCGCGATCATCTTGTCCTTGGCCGGCAGGTTGAGCCAGAGCTGGAAGCCCTCCATCAGCCCGGCCTCCTGCTCGGGGAGTTCGGAATGGATCAGGCCGCTGCCGGCGGTCATCCATTGCACGCCACCCGGGCCGAGCAGGCCGGCATTGCCGGCGCTGTCGTGGTGCCGCATGCGGCCGGCGATCATGTACGAGATGGTCTCGAAGCCGCGATGCGGGTGATCGGGGAAGCCGCCGATGTAATCGTCCGGATTCTCGTTGCGGAAGGCGTCGAGCATCAGGAAGGGGTCGAGCCGGCGCTGCAGCGGCTGGGTCAGCACGCGGGTCAGGCGCACGCCGGCCCCGTCAGAGGTCGGCATGCCCTGGACCAGGCGTTCGACACTGCGGAAGAGGGAATGAGTGCTCATGGTCTGTCTCCTTGCGGGGAGCGGCGGTGGTGATCGCGGCTCCGGTTAGCCCTGCGGGTTTAGGCAAATATTTCCTCGAGGCGTGCCGCGGCTTCGGCGAATGCCTTGTCGGCCGATGCGGCGCCCATGGCCAGGCCTTCGGCGAAAATGAACTCGACGTCGGTCATGCCGAGGAAGGCCAGCACGTTTTTCAGGTACGGCGTCTGCGAATCAGCCGGGGTGTCGCGGTAGAGCCCGCCGCGGGCCAGCGCGACATAGACCTTCTTGCCCTTGACCAGACCTTCCGGACCGTTGGCGGTATAGCGGAAGGTGACGCCGGCGCGGGAGATGGCATCGATCCAGGTCTTCAGTTGTACCGGGACGCCGAAGTTGTACATCGGCACCCCGAGCACGATGGCATCGACCGCCTGAAGCTGGGCGATCAGTGCGTCGTCGAGGGCGACGCGAGCGGCCTGCTCCGGCGTGCGCTGCTCGGCCGGGGTGAACAGGGCGGTCAGTGCCGGTTCGTCGAGCACCGGGTGAGGGGCGCTGGCCAGGTCGCGCAGTTCGACGACGGCGGCGGGGTTTTGTGCCAGCAAGCGGGCCGTGATGGCATTCGCCAGGCGGGTCGAGTTGGCGCCGGCAGAACGGGCGCTGGTGTTGATTTGCAGGATTTTCATGATGTTTTCTCCGGGTTGTTGGGGGGCGGCATCTGCCGTCACCATGGAATCCATTCTATTGGCCCAGATTGAGCGACAGAAGACCTTCAAATGGGTATTATTGTTTCGAAAATGGAACAATGAGGGTGGCCATGAGCCTGGATGCCAACGATCTGATTCTCTTTGCCCACATCATGGAGGCGGGCAGTTTTTCGCGCGCGGCGGCGCGTACCGGCCTGCCGAAATCGACGCTGTCGCGGCGGATCACGGCGCTGGAAGCCAAGTTCGGTGAGCGCCTGCTGACTCGCAGCACCCGGCGCCTCGCCATTACCGAATTCGGCGAGCAGATTCTCGATCACGCCAAGCGCCTGCTCGAAGAAACCGAGGCCGCCTCGGCCCTGGCGCTGCATCGTCAGGGCACGCCGCGTGGCGTGCTGCGGGTTTCCATGCCGCCGGATTTCATCGAGCTGGACTTGGCGCCCTTGCTTCTCCAGTTCGCGGCCAGTTATCCCGAGGTGCGGCTGGAACTCGACCTGTCGCCGCGTCGCGTCGATCTGCTGGCCGAACGCTTCGATCTCGCCGTGCGCGCCGCCAGCCGCTTGCCCGACGACAGCACGCTGGTCGCCCGCAAGCTCTGCGACATGCCGAATGCTCTCTATGCCAGCCCGGCCTACCTGAAGCGCTACGGGGTTCCGGCCAGTCCGCCCGAATTGCTCGAACACATCGGCCTGCGGCTGATCGGCGGTAACGGCGAGCCTTTGCCCTGGCGCCTGACGCGCGGCACAGAGACATGGGAGGGAATGCCGGATGGTCCGCTGGCCGCCAATTCGCCTGGCCTCCAGCGCGACCTGGCGGCGCACGGCATGGGGGTGGTGGCGCTGGACGACCGCTTTGCCGCCGGATTGCTGGCGCAAGGGCTGCTCGAGCGCGTCTTGCCGGAATGGCGGCTGCCCACCGTGACGCTTTGGTGCGTCACCCCCGGCCGGCGTTTGATACCGGCGCGGACCAGCGCCTTCATCGAGATGCTGCGGGTTTCGCTGACCGGCAGCGCAGGCGCCAGCGACGGGCGTACAGGCGTGAGCCGGTCGGCTGCGCAGCCTGAAGACTGACGGGGCGGACTGCCGGCCGATCGGCCGGCGGCCCGCCCCGTGGTCATGCCGGATGCGCCGCCTCGAGGTGGGTTCAGGCGCTGACCTGAATCACGATCTTGCCGAAATGGCTGCCGCTCTCCAGATGGGCGAGGGCGGCGGGAGCCTCGGCGAATGGGAAGACGCGGTCAATGACCGGTTGGATGTGGTGGGCGGCGATCGCTTCGAGCATGCTGGCGAACATGGCGCGGCTGCCGACGAAGATGCCGTCGATGCTGGCCATGGTCGGGATCAGCATGACCGGATTGGCCTGGCCGGCGAGGCCGGTGAGCACGCCGATGTAGGCGATGCGGCCGCTGGTGCGGAGGCAGGCCAGCGAGCGTTCGAGGGTGCCCGGGCCGCCGACTTCGAGGACGACATCGACGCCCTGTCCGCCGGTCAGGCGGCGGACTTCTTCCTGCCATTCCGGATGGGTCTTGTAGTTGATGCCGTGGTCGGCGCCGAGCTTCCTGGCGCGTTCGAGCTTGGCATCGTCGCTGGAGGTGATGATCACCGTGGCGCCCGCCGCCTTGGCGAATTGCAGTGCAAAGATCGAGACGCCGCCGGTGCCGAGCAGCAACACCGTCTGGCCGGGTTTCAACGAGCCGACTTCGAACAGGGAATTCCAGGCGGTCAGGGCGGCGCAGGGCAGGGTGGCGGCGGCCTGGTAGCTGACGCTGTCGGGCAGCTTGATGAGGCCGGTTTCGTGGCTGACTATACATTCGGCCAGGGCGCCGTCGGATTCGGCGCCGCGGGCGCCGGCGATGCTGCAGGTTTCGGCGCGGCCGCTTTGCCAGTGCGGGAAGAACAGCGTGGCGACGCGGTCGCCGACTTTCAGGTGGCTGACCTTGCTGCCAACGGCGACCACTTCGCCGGCCCCGTCGGAACAGGGCACGCGGCCATCGGGGATGGGCGAGAAATAGGTGTTGCGCAAGGCCAGCAGGTCGCGGTAGTTCAGCGATACGGCCTTGATGGCGACGGCAACTTCGTGATCGCCGAGCGGCGCCGGCTCGAAGCTGGCGAGTTGCAGCGGCTTGGCCGGGTTGCCTGGGTACAGTTCATAACGTTGCATGGGGTAAGTCTCCTGGGGTGGGGTTTTTTTGACTGATGCTGCGCTTGCGCAAGCGATTATGCACCGAGCCTAGAGTCCTGCGGTCAACGCTATTTTTCGCCCGTTTTTCGCCAGCTCGTCGAGAAACCACTGCAGGGCGCGGCCGACCTGGCGAGGGCGCCAGGCAAGGTGCAGGGGCATGGCGGGGCGGGCTTCCTCGACGGTTTTCTCGATCAGCCGACCGGCGGCAATTTCCGGTTCGGCCAGCCAGCGCGGCAGATGCCCGATGCCCAGGCCGGCGACCTGGGCGCTCGCCTTGCTCCGGATGTCCGGTACGCGCAGCGTTTCCTGCCCTTCGATCAGGCCGATGCTGCGGGCGAGCAGTTCGCGCGAGGTGTCGGCGACGACGACGGCGCGGTGGCGGCGCAGCTCGTTTTTCGGAATGGCACCGGGCCAGGCGGCCAGCGGGTGGCCGGGCGCCACGGCAAAGACGAAGGCGGTGTGGTCGCAGAGCAGGCGGGTGGCGATGCCGCTGCGGGCCGGCATGTCGCCGGGGGCGCCGACGACCAGGTCGGCCCGGCCGGTAGCCAGCGCATCCCAGGTGCCGCCGAGGACTTCGCTGATGATGCGGACCTGGGTGCCGCAACCGCCGGTGTAGAAGTCGTCGAGCAGCGGGTAGAGCCGTTCGACCGGGATGATGGCGTCGATGGCGATGCGCAGCTCGGCCTCCCAGCCATCGGCGATGCGCTGGACGCGACGCTCGAGTTCGTCGGCGGCGCGCAGCAGGTGGCGGCCGTCGTCAAGCAGCGCCCGGCCCGCTTCGTTGAGCGTGGCGCGGCGGCCTGTACGGTGAAACAGGGTGACGCCGAGATCGCTTTCCAGCTTGCTGACGGCGTGCGACAGCGCCGAGGGCACGCGATGCAGCGCCTCGGCGGCGGCGGTGAAGCTGCCGCTGCGCTCGATGGCGTCGAGGATTTGCAGCAGGTCAAAGGAAATTTTCATGTGAAAAATATTAAACGATTTGTCCAGAATAATTCGCTGTTGCTGATTGAACGAGCCGCTTAACATCAGGCCCAAGCAGTATCAATATTCACAAGGAGTTTGCCATGATCCAGCTTCGAGCCTCGGAGGCAAGAGGATTCGCCGATCACGGCTGGCTGCGTGCCCGCCACAGCTTCTCGTTCGCCGATTATTACGACCCCGCCGAAATGGGCTGGGGGGTGCTGCGCGTCATCAACGAGGACCGCGTCGCGCCGGGCACCGGTTTCGGCCGGCATGGCCACCGCGACATGGAAATCGTCACCTACATCCTGTCTGGGGCGCTGGAGCACCAGGACAGCCTCGGCCACGGCGGCGTCATCCGGCGCGGCGAGGTGCAGCGGATGAGCGCCGGCCAGGGCATCCTGCACAGCGAGGCCAATCCGCTGGCCGACCAGGAGACGCACCTGCTGCAGATCTGGATCGAGCCGGCGCAGCGCGGCGGGGCAGCCAGCTACGAGCAGCAGGCGCTGCCCGAGGCCGAACTGCGCGGCCGCTGGCGGCTGGTCGCCTCGCCCGACGGCGCCCAGGGCAGCACGACCATCGGCCAGGATGCGCGGCTGTGGGCCAGCATCCTGACGCCCGGCGAGCCGCTCGACTACCGTCTGGCGGCGGGCCGGCTGGCCTATGTCCAGGTGGTCTACGGTCAACTCGAATTAAACGGCAAAACCATGGCGGCCGGCGACGGCGCCAAAATTGCCGACGAAAGCCAACTTACCTTCGTGGCCGGCGCAGAGACGGAATTCCTGCTCTTCGACCTGCCCCCCGTAGCCTGAATCACCTCTTCATCAGCAAGGAAAAACCATGAGCAAGACAGTTGTCGTTTATCACTCCGGCTACGGCCATACCCAGCGCGTTGCCCAGCATGTCGCCGAAGGCGCCGGCGGCGAGGCGCTGCCCATCGATGCCGAAGGCAACCTGCCTGAGGGCGGCTGGGAGAAGCTGGCGGCCGCCGACGCCATCATCTTCGGCACGCCGACCTACATGGGCGGCCCGAGCTGGCAGTTCAAGAAATTCGCCGATGCCTCGTCCAAGGCGTGGTTTACCCGCGCCTGGCAGGACAAGGTGTTCGGCGGTTTCACCAACAGCGCCAGCCTGAACGGCGACAAGGGGGCGACGCTGATCCATCTGCAGACCCTGGCCTCGCAGCACGGCGGCCTGTGGGTCAGCCTCGGGATGCTGCCGAGCAACACCAAGGCGGCCGCGCGCACCGACATCAACAACCTCGGCGGTTCGGTCGGCCTGCTCGTCCAGTCGCCGTCGGATGCCGGTGTCGATGAAATCCCGCAGGGCGATCTGGATACCGCCCGGCATTACGGCCAGCGCGTCGCCGAAGTCGCCGCCCGCCTGCGCGCCTGACGCTGCCAAAGGGGGAGCGCGCTGTTATAGTGCGACCATTCCCCCTTGCGGAGCGCTTGCATGGCACTGACCACCTCCCTGGCCGACCTCTCGGTCCTCCTCGTCGAGCCATCGCACATGCAGGCCCATCTGGTCAGTCGCATGCTGGCCAATCAGGGCGTGCGCACGGTCCGGGTGCTGGAGAGCGGCCAGGCGGCACTGGCCGAGCTGCGCCAGAGCAGCGAAGCGCCGGTGGTCATCAGCAGCCTTTACCTGCCCGACATGGCGGGCACCGATCTGGTGACCGCCATGCGCGAGGACGAGCGCCTCGAAGCGATCCCCTTCATCCTGATTTCCAGCGAAACGCGACCGCAGCTGCTGGAGCCGATCCGCCAGTCCGGCGCCTGCAGCATCGTCAGCAAGCCGTTTACCGAGCAGCAGCTGTCGCGGGCGCTGTATGCCGCGACGGACTACCTCAATCCGCCCGCCGATGCCGATGTGGCGGAAATCGAAAATCTGCGCATCCTGCTCGTCGATGACAGCCTGGCATCGCGCCGTCATCTCCGCCGCATGCTCGCCGACCTCGGCGTCGACAAGGTGATCGAGGCGGTCAATGGCAAGGAAGCCATGGCGTTGCTGCAGCAGACCATGGTCGATCTGGTCATCACCGACTACAACATGCCGGAAATGGATGGTCGCGAACTGACCGAATATATCCGCACGCAAAGCTGGCAGAGCGACGTGCCGATACTGATGGTGACCAGCGAGCAGAACATGGGCCGTCTGGCCGCCGTCGAACGGGCCGGTGTTTCGGCGATCTGCGACAAGCCCTTCGAGGCCGGCACCATCCGTCAGCTGATCAGCGCGTCCTTGACGCGATAAGGCGGATCGCCCCGCAGCGGACGACCACCGCCAGCGCGAGCAGGACCAGCAAAGGATCGAGCAGCGCATCCCACAGGTTGGCGAACAGGCCGCAGGCGTAAGCGGCGAGATCGAGCGCCAGAATGATCAGCCAGCGATCCTGCCGTTTCCACCACAAGACCATGCCGCACGGCGCCAATCCGGCCAGCAGTGCCGAAGGCTGGTAGCCGAGCGCATAGGGGTCGACGTCCCCGGCGCCGAGCGCGGCGGCATAGAAAGGAATGGCGAAGGCGAGCAGGCCGAGTGCCGGCCGATAGGCCAGCGGCGACGAGGTCGGCTTGGCCAGCTGTAGCACGGCCAGCGCCAGCAGCGTCAGCGAGGGGGGGCCGAAGATGCCGTGCATGACCGGCACGATGCCGACCAGCAAGGCCATGGTGGTGGCCGCCAGCGCGGCGCGCGACCGCAGCTCGCCCAGCGGCAGCAGGGCGACCAGCGCACCGAAAATCAGTCCGTGGGCGAGTAGACCGTAGGCGGCCTGCGCGTTCATGGCTCCTCGCCGTCCAGCCAGGCTTCGCTGAAGCTGACATGTCTGATGCCCTGGCGGCGCCAGCCGTAGGCGAGATGGATGCGGCCGTCGCGACCGAGCAGCAGGGCCGGGTCGGTGAATTCGGCGCTGCCGTCGGCCGCCGCTTCAACGCTGCGGCTGGCCTGCCAGTGGCGACCCTGATCGGCCGAAAGCCACAGCTGCATGGACTGTCGGCCGTGCTCGGCGTTGCCGGCGAGCAGCAGGCGGCCGCTCTTCAGGCGGAGCAGGGCGAGCGGCGTATCGAGGTTGGGGATGGCCAGTGTCTCGCCGGCCTGCCAGTGCCGTCCGCCATCGCTGGTTGCCGCTCCCCGGGCCGTGCTTGCGCTGGTATCGAGCAGCACGGCGAGGGCGCGCTGCGCATCGATTACCGCCACGGCCGGTTGCCAGCCGGTGGTCTGCTGCGGCAGCCGGTTCTTGGCGAGGATCTCCCCGGTCGGCGCCAGCCTCAGCATCTCGCCATAGCGGCTCATCATGTGGTGGCTGATCGGCAATAGCAGCCCGCCGTCGGCTAGCGCAACTGGCGGGCTCCGGACTTCGTGGCCGAGATTGGCCAGTGGCGAGGCGTGCAGGCGTGTGGGTTTGGCCCAGCTTTGGCCGCCATCGGTCGACACGCTGTGGTTGATCGAACTGCTGGCGACGACATCGATGACCGAGCTGGCGTACCACAGATGCAGCCAGCTCCCCTCGGTGTATAGCACCGGGTGGTCCATCTGGCTGACGTAGGCGAAGGTGCCGCCGGCCGTGCTGCCGCGGCTGGCGATGGTGGTCGGCGGGCGCCAGCCGGCGCGGTCGCGAAGACTGAACTTGATCAGCCGCTCGTCGTCGGTGTCGGCCAGCCAGGCGGCAGCCAGGCGGCCGTCGGGCAGTTCGGCCAGCGTCGGGGCGCTGGCTGGGTCGCCCGCCGGGGGCAGCATTTCGGCGGCAAACAGTGGCGGCAATGGCGATGGCGTTGCCGCCGGGGGCGGCTCGAAGCTGGCGGCGGGCGGCGTCGGAACGTGCCAGAAGGCGCCGGCCAGCGCCGTGGCGAAGAGAAGCAGCAGGGCGACGCGGGGGACGGGCGGCATGGGGCGGGATTCTAACCCCGAACAAATGGGCCCGGCGCCGAGGATGAGGGCGGCGTCGGTGACGCGGAAAATCGAGGCCATCCAGATCCAGGCCGGCGGCATCGGGCGCTTGGTGTATTTGGCATATCGGGCGGGCGTTTTTTTTGCCGGCTTTTCGCGAGGGCTTTGCCAGGCAAGGATTCCAGAGATTTGTCGCTGTCTTGAGTGTTCTGATGAAAAATAGCTGATTTCCCCATTTTTAGCATATCTCCTCATGGTGAATTCGGTGATAATCACGCGAACCTGGGAGGGTAATAATGCGAATTAAATATTTTGTCTTCGGCGCCTCGGCTCTCGTCGCGGCGCTTTTCTTCGGCGGGGCCTATTGGTCGCTCGATCGTATTTTTGACAATGTGGTGCGGAGCAATGCGGCGCGCGCCTCGGAAGCGACGACGCGGATTACTTTTGCCTCGATGTATCAATTGATGAGCCAGGGCTGGCGACGCAACCAGGCGGATGCTTTCCTGCATGCGATCGCGGCGGCGGGCAAGGAAAACGGTCTGACGGTCCAGATATATCGTAGTCAGGTAGTGGTCGATCTTTACGATGAAATCGAGCAGCCGCCATTCGATGCCGACCTGAAAACCGTGCTGGCCAGCGGCAAGCCTTTGCGGCGCGATACGGCCGATTTCTCGCGGCATATCTATCCCCTGGTTGCCGAGGCCAAGTGCCTGCGCTGTCACCGCAACGCCGAGGTGGGCAATGTGCTCGGCGCAGTCGAAGTGCGCCAGGATTACGCCACCCTGCTGGCCGATGCCCGGCGCGACCTGTATCTGGCCTTTGCCCTGCTGCTGCCGCTGGCTGCCTTGCTGGCCGGTGCTGCCGTATGGTGGGTCGGGCGGCGAATCGAGGGGTCGTTCGAAGGCCTGCTGGCGGATTTCGAGCAGGTCAATGCGGTCGGCGATTTACGGAAGATTTCCATTGCCGAGCACGATCTCGGCTTTGTCGAACTGAACCACGTTTTTGCCGCTCTCGGCCGTTTGCTGGACAAGTTGCGAACGATTGCCGTCGACAAGGAAATTCTGACCTTCGAGATCGGACTGCTCGAAAAATTCGTCATCACCTCCGACGTGGTCCGCGACTGGCGCGAGTATGTGGGCCGACTGCTGTGCGATATCAACGGCGTGCTGCCAGCGCATACGCTGTTTTCCATTTTCAAGATCGACGACGAGCTGTTCGACCTGGAAATTTTCTGGCGGGGGCCGGTCACCGAGCGCACCCGCGTCATGATGGAAAAATATATTCGCCAGGAACTCGCCGAGTTGCCGAGTTTCGGGGACATTGGCACCTGCAATATCCATCACCATATTTCCAATCCGCAGGGTGAAGCCGTCGATCTGTCGGAAGACGATGTGGCGCTGCGGGTCAAATCCTTCTTCGTCACCCAGCCGAAGATCGGCGGTATTGTCGGCATCGGCGTCCATGCCGGCGTGCTGGACGATGAAACGCGCCACCTAGTCATGGAAAGCGTTCTGTCGACCCTGCTCAACGTCGTCGGCTCGGTCAAGGCCATCTACAAATACACCCGCGATCTCGAGTATTACGCGACCCGCGATCCGCTGACCGATCTGTTCAACCAGCGCGTCTTCTGGGAGCTGAGCTTCTATGAAGTCGGCCGCGCCCAGCGCCACGGTTACAGCTTCGGTCTGTTGCTGATCGACCTCGATAATTTCAAGCTGATCAACGATAACTACGGTCATGCGGTCGGCGATACCTATCTTCAGCGCTTTGCCCGCCAGATGCAGAATGCCTTGCGCGACGGCGACATTCTCGCTCGCTACGGCGGCGACGAATTCGTCGTGCTGCTGCCGGAAGCCGATGTCGATGCCGTAGTCATGGTGGCCGAGCGAATCCGGCAGGCGATCGAGTCCCTGGAGGTGCTCACCCCGCACGACGTCCGCGTGCGCGGGACGGCCTCGATCGGTCTGGCGGTCTTCCCCGAGCATGCTGACAATGCCAAGGATCTGCTGCTCTTCGCCGACAACATGATGTATCGGGCCAAGGCCGCCGGCAAGGCACAAGTCGCCGTACCGACCCGGGATGACGTGGTCTCGGTCTTCCGCGACATCACCCAGAAAAGCGTCATGGTGCTCGAGGCGATCGAGGCCAAGCGCGTCGTGCCCTTCTTTCAGCCCATACTCGATATTGCCTCGCGCCAGATCGTCGCCTACGAAGTCCTTTCCCGCATCGAGATCGGCGGCGAGGTCATCCGGGCCGACGATTTCGTCGAGATCGCCGAAAAAATCGGGGTCATCCACCGCCTGGACATGCTGGTCATCGAACAGGCCCTGGCGATACTGTCGGCTCGCTGCCATGCCGGCGAGGTCTTCATCAACCTGTCGCCGCGGGCGCTCGTCTTCAACGAATTTGCCCGCGACCTGCGGCGTATCGTCGCCCAGAGCGGCATTCCGCCGCAGAACATCGTTTTCGAGATTACCGAGCGCGATACCGTCAAGAATCTGGCCTTGCTCGAACGCTTCCTGAACGACTTGAAGAGCGACGGATTCAAGCTGGCCATCGACGATTTCGGGTCCGGATTCTCGTCCTTCCATTATCTGCGTCGCTTCCCGATCGACTACCTGAAGATCGAGGGCGATTTCATCGCCAACATGCTCAACAGCGAGAAGGATCGTACCTTCGTGAGCAGCATCCGGTCGCTGGCCCGGGACATGGGCATCACGGTGGTGGCCGAATATGTCGAATCGGCCGAGGTCTTGAATGAACTGGTCGGCCTCGAGGTTCAGCGCGCCCAGGGTTACTACGTCGGCCGCCCGGCGCGCGATCTGGCCGACGTTGACTGGCGGCCGGCCGGGTAACACCCAACCCCGGTTATTCGGGCGGCGGCGGGGCAAAATGTAATGGGCTTGGCGATTGTCGGTCGCGGTAAAATTGCGCCCATGAATTCGCCGCGCTACGTCCACCTCCGCCTCCATTCCGAGTACTCCGTGACCGACGGCATCGTCCGCATTGGCGATGCCGTCAAGCGCGCGGCCGGCGATGGCATGCCGGCGATGGCGCTGACCGATCTCGGCAACCTGTTCGGGCTGGTCAAGTTCTATACCGGGGCGCGCGGCAAGGGAGTGAAGCCGATCGCCGGGGCGGATGTCTGGATTGCCAATCCGGAGGCGCCGGAAGATGCCTACCGGCTGTTGCTGCTCGTTCGTAACCGGACGGGCTATCAGCAGTTATGCGAGTTGCTGACCCGGGCCTATCTGCTCGAAGGCCGGCGCGACCGGGCCGAAATTCGTCGCGAGTGGTTTGGAGAAATCGGCTGTGATGGCTTGATCGCGCTGTCGGGCGCCCATCTCGGCGACGTTGGCGAAGCTCTGCTCAACGGCAATTTCGATCTGGCCGGCGAGCGGGCGAAAGCCTGGGAGGCGATTTTTCCCGGCGCCTTCTATCTGGAGGTGCAGCGCTACGGTCAACCGCAGCAGGAGGCCATTGTCCAGCAGACCGCTGATCTGGCCGGCGAAGCCGGCCTGCCGCTGGTGGCGACGCATCCGATCCAGTTCCTCAATCGCGATGACTTCCAGGCGCATGAAGCACGGGTCTGCATTGCCGAGGGCTATGTGCTGGGCGACAGCCGGCGGCCGAAGATCTACACCGAAGAGCAGTATTTCAAGAGCCAGTCAGAGATGGCCGAGCTGTTCGCCGATTTACCGGAAGCCCTCGAAAACACGCTGGAAATTGCCCGGCGCTGCAATATCGAAATGACGCTGGGTAAGAACTTCCTGCCCGACTTTCCCATTCCGCCGGGGATGACGATCGACGAATACCTGGTCGATGAAGCGAGGAAGGGGCTGGAGGTCCGCCTCGCCGAGCTTTACCCCGACCCCGAGGAGCGTCTGAAGCGGCGGCCGGAGTACGACGACCGGCTGGTCTTCGAGTGCAACACCATCGTTCAGATGGGCTTCCCCGGCTACTTCCTGATCGTTGCCGACTTCATCAACTGGGCCAAGAACAACGGCGTGCCGGTCGGGCCGGGGCGGGGTTCCGGCGCCGGTTCGCTGGTCGCCTACAGTCTGCGCATCACCGACCTCGATCCGCTGGCCTACGCCCTGCTGTTCGAGCGCTTCCTGAACCCGGAACGGGTGTCGATGCCCGACTTCGACATCGACTTCTGCCAGGACAACCGCT
>CAMLHL010000041.1 GCA_946479855.1 uncultured Pseudomonadota bacterium | reverse complement strand
ATCGAGCGCGACCAGATTTTCCAGGCCAAGGGCCACAGCTATTCGACCACCGCGCTGGTCGGCGGCGACCGCAAACTGGCCGAGCAATTCGAGAACGGCAGCTTCGCCACCCTCTACCTCAGCCCGCGCGACTACCACCGCATCCACATGCCGTGCGACGGCAGGCTGACCCGGATGATCTACGTTCCCGGCGCGTTGTTCTCGGTCAACCCGACCACGGCCCGCGGCGTACCCGGCCTGTTCGCCCGCAATGAACGGGTTGTCTGCGTCTTCGAATCGGCCTTCGGCCCCTTCGTGCTGACTCTGGTCGGCGCCACCATCGTCGGCAGCATGGCCACCGTCTGGCACGGTATCGTCAATCCACCACGCTCTGGCGTGCTGCGCGAGTGGCGCTACGATGCCCATGCGACGGTCAACCTGAAAAAGGGCCAGGAAATGGGCAGATTCCTGCTCGGCTCGACGGTCGTCATGCTCTTCCCGAAAAACACCCTCGCCTTCAACCCGGACTGGGTGCCGACCGGGGCCATCCGCATGGGCGAAGCCATGGGCAGCCAGCCCGCCTGATTCTTACTGGAAAGCCCCCGGCGCCAGGGCGCTGCCCGGACGCATCGGACGGGTGCCGACCGGGAAGCGGAACTCGGCCTCGGGCAGCAACTCGACATCCCGCGCCTGGCCCGGCGGTCGGATCGCGCCGCGCAAGGGCGACAGCGTGGTCAGGCGCAGCGGAATCCCGCCGAATTCGACCAAATCGCCCCGCGCTACCGAACGGTTGCCGTCGAAACGCCCCTGGGCCGGCTTGAAGAAATCGCCATTGCCAACGGTCAGGTTATTGAGCAGCCAGATTTCCAGATCGCCGCCGATCCTGTCGGCACGAACATTGAGAAAATTCCCGGCATGGGCATCGTTGATCAGGGTGTTGTGTGCCATGTACAGCGCATTGTCCGGCCAGCGCGGCCCCTCGGCGCCGAAAGAGACGATGCTCGGGTTTTCGCTCCCGGCGCTCTGGCCGATGGCGTTGCCGATCACATAGGCGACACCGCCATTGGGAAACTCCAGCTCGTAGGACGACTGGCCGCCCGCTCCATCCACCAGCATGTTGTACAGGATATGGTTCTCCCGGGCCCGCGACTTGACCAGATGGCCATAGTAACCATTGCGGAAACGGCTACCGCGCAGCGTGAACTTGCCGATCGCTCCAACGTAGATCAGGTGATGGTAGTCATTCCGGGTTCTCGGCGTATCCCCAAATTCGCTATCGACCACTTCCAGGCTGAGTTCCGGTTGATTCGCCGTCATGATGCCCATTTCGTTATCGAAAAAGGCGCAGCCGAGTATGCTCAGGCTTCCCTTCTCGAAGCGGATGCCGGCGCCGTTGTGCTCGGCCACCCGCGCCCCGCGAAACTCGATGTTCTCGATCTTCACCCTGCCGCCCCGCACGACCCAGATCGCCTTGCCCTCGGCGCTCCTGCCGTCGGCCAGCATGACCGGACGCTCGCCGGCCCCACGGATGAGCAGGTCATTTTGGGTCCAGATCGCCGGTTGACCGCGGTAATCGCCGGCCCGAATCTCGATCACCTCGCCATCCCGCGCCAGCCGCGCCGCCTCGGTCAGGCTGGTAATCTTTTCGCCGGGGCCGACGAGCATGGTGGCCGGCAACTCGGCGGCACGCCCCGGCCTGATTTCGCCGGTCACCGCCTGCAGGCGGCCATCCGGTGCCCGGCGGATTTCGCCAAGATAATCCGGTGCCGGCGGCAACTTGTCGGGCAGTTGCGCGCTGGCCAGACCGGCCTGCAGGGCCAGGAGTGCCAGCATCGACCCCATGGTGATGTAACGGCGAGAATGATCTTGGAGCATGGCTGTCTCCTGGCGTTGAGAAAAAGACGGCGCCGGATCGCCGGCATTGAAAATGGCAAACACCGGCCTGTCAGCATGAGACGGCAGCAAACATGCATTTGTCAACCTGAGGGAGCGTGGCAATATTCGTTTTCCACCCAAAGCGGCGCCACCAAGCCGCGGTGGATTCCAGCCCCTATCCAGGAGAAATCGATGCCCTTCACCCCAAACTCGCCCCTCGGCACCCCGCTCCGCTCCCTGTTGCTGGCGGCCCTCCTGCTGCTTGCTGCATCATTCGCCAACGCCGGCGCACCGGTCCAGAAGACCCAGGTGCCCGGCTACTATCGCCTGATGCTTGGCAGCTTCGAGGTGACCGCGCTGTACGACGGCGCCATCAATCTCGATGAGAAGCTGCTGATGAACATCGGCAAGCGCGACATCCAGCAGCTGCTCGCCCGCCAGTTCCTGCAGGGCCCCAAGGTGCAGACTGCGGTCAACGCCTACCTGATCAACACCGGCAGCAAGCTGGTGCTGGTCGATGCCGGCGCCGCCAAGCTGTTCGGACCGGATCTCGGCAATATCGTCAACAACCTGAAAGCGGCCGGCTATGCGCCGGAACAGATCGACACCGTGCTAATCACCCATCTGCATGGCGATCACGTCAACGGTCTGGTCACGCCGGAAGGCCAGCGCGTCTTCGCCAACGCCGAAATCTGGTCGGCCAAAGCCGACAACGATTTCTGGCTGAGCGAGGAAATCGCCGCCAAGGCACCGCAGGAAGCTCAGGGCTTCTTCAAGATGTCGCGCGACGCCGCCGCCCCCTACCTTGCCGCCGGCCAATGGAAAACCTTCGACAGCGACCGCGAGTTGCTGACCGGCATCAGCAGCATCGACACTCGCGGCCACACGCCGGGCCACGCCAGCTACCTGGTCGAGAGTGGCGATCAGCGCCTGCTGATCCTCGGCGACCTGGTGCACAATCACGCCGTGCAGTTCGCCCGCCCGGAAGTCGCTTTCGAATACGACGTCGATCCGAAGCAGGCCGTCGTCAGCCGCAAGCGGATCTTCGCCCGGGCGGCCCGGGAAAAACTGATGGTCGCCGGCATGCACCTGCCCTTCCCGGGGATCGGCCATGTCCGCAAGGAATCCAAGGGATACGCCTGGGTACCGGCTGAATTCACCCCAATTTCGACGTCGACCGTAGCCCGGTAAACGCAGTCACTGGCTTTGGCCCAGGCTTGTCCCCCGCCCAGCTGCCGGTCCGAAATTCAAGCCATGCCTCGCTGACCGGCGACAGCGGAGGAGAAGACCTTTCATTTGACCTCGACGGCAGGGAGGACGCCTGCCGTCGCCTGCCGATCAATCCAGGCGTAGCATGTCGTCCTTTCCGGCCGCCATGCAGAAAGCACCTATGCTCCATCCCGCTCATCCACACCCCCTCCAACCGACGCACTGACATGCAGATCTGGGTCGATGCCGACGCCTGCCCCGGCGTTATCAAGGAAATCATCTACCGTGCTGCCGAGCGCCGGCAGATCCAGACCATCCTGGTCGCCAACCAGATGCTGCGCACGCCGCCCTCGCGCTTCATCCGTGCCATTCAGGTAGCGCGGGGATTCGACGTGGCCGATGCGCATATCGTCGATCAACTGGCGGCGGGCGATCTCGTTGTCACCGCCGACATTCCGCTCGCCTCGCTGGTCATCGAACGCGGCGGCCACGCCCTGAACCCGCGCGGCGAGCTATACACCACGGCATCGATCCGGGAACGTCTGAGCATGCGCAATTTCATGGAAGAACTGCGCAGCGCCGGCGTCGAGACGGGCGGCCCCAGTGCCTTCAGCCAGGCCGACCGGCAGGCCTTCGCCAATCAGCTCGACCGTTTTCTGGCCAAGATTCCCGTCGCCTGAAACGGCTGCCGGCCCGGCCTCGGCAGCGCTTCACTCAAACGAGGCCGCATCAGTCGCAAAGCGCTGCACCAGCCAGTCGCTGACCGCTCGAACACGGGGAATTTCACGCAATTCCCGGGGCAGGACCAGCCACATTTCCCGGGTCAGCACCGGCGCCGCACCGGACAGGCAGCGGAGCCCGGCCTGCCGCTCGCCGAGGAAGCGGGGCAAGATGCCCAGGCCGAGCCCGTCGGTCACTGCCGTGGCCAGCGCATCCATGTTGTTGCAGCGGAAGGAGACCCGTTCGTGGCCGACGGTTTCGGCCAGCCACAGCATTTCCGGTACCTGATCCAGCGAATGTTCGTAAGCCACCCAGCAGCTATCGGCCCAGTCCAGCGGCACCGTCTGCCGAGCCGGCCCATAGACACCGTAACCCAGCTGACCAAGGCAGCGCACCACATAATCGCCCTCAAGCGGCCGGGCCAGACGGATCGCGATATCCGCCTCGCGGCGCCCTAGGTCCAGACTTCGGCTGCTGGCGATCAATTCCACGGAAAGCGCCGGGTAACATCCGCGCAGTTCGGCCAGATGCTTGGCCAGATAGTGGGAAACCAGCGTATCGACCGCCGTGATGCGAATCACCCCTTGCACCTGGGACTGGCTATCGGCAGCCAAGTGGCAGAGCGCTGCCATTTCCTGCTCCATGCGCTGCCCCCGCTCCAACAGTATGCGGCCGCCCGGCGTCGGCATGAGCAGGCCTTTCAGGCGCTCGAACAACGGCATCCCCATGCACGACTCAAGCACCCGCAGGCGACGGGACACGGTCGTCTGGTCGACCCCAAGCTGGCGGGCCGCCGCCGCCAGGGAACCACAGCGCGCCAGCACCACGGCGTAGCGTACGTCGTTCCAGTCCGGGGCCACTGCAAAATTGCCCGGGCCCGCTGCAAGTTTATTCATTCCGCAAGTCCGTCATGCGCCGTATTCTCCGTCACACCCAATGCAAACAGGAGACCGCATCATGCCGAAGCCCACCACCTTGCGCAATATCGTCGGGTTGTCCGACGCCCCGCCCCCCCTGGCCGATTGCGCCCTGGTCATGATCGACTGCCAGAACACCTATCGCGAGGGCATCATGGCGCTCAGCGGCGTCGAAGCAGCCCTCGACGAAGCGGCCCGTCTGCTCGCCGCCGCCCGCCAGCAAGGGGTTCCAGTCTTCCACATCCAGCACGACGGTGGCCCAGGTAGTCCCTATGACATCCACCAGCCGATCGGCGCCATTGCCGACAAGGTCGCCCCGAAGCCTGGCGAACCGGTGATCGTCAAGAATTATCCGAACTCCTTTGTCGGTACCGATCTGGAGGCGCAACTCAAGGCTACCGGCCGGAACAAGCTGGTCATTGCCGGCTTCATGACCCATATGTGCGTCAATTCAACGACCCGCGGCGCTTTCAACCTGGGTTTTTCGCCGACCGTGGTTTCTGCTGCCACCGCAACCCGTGACCTGCCTGGCACGGACGGCCAGAGCGTCCCGGCCGCTGCCCTGCAACAGGCCAGCCTGGCCGCCCTCGCCGATCTGTTTGCCGTGGTCGCCCCCGATACGGCCAGCCTGATCGCAGCTAAGTGAGCGCAGCCCCCGTTCTTCCCACCGAATGGGGGGACGGGGCAATCGCTACGGTCAACGCCCCAAAAGTAGCGATTTCCGTACTACGGTGCCGCTGATCTAAAGGAGCGGCAGGGTCCGATTGCGGCCGGCGGCCTTGGCTGCATAGAGCAGGCTGTCGGCCCGCTGGAGCAGGCTCGGGACGGTTTCGCCGGCAACATACTGGGTCACGCCGAAGCTGGCTGTGATCGTCAGGCTGGGAACCACCATCACCATGCTCCGGGTCAGCGCCAGACGCAAGCGCTCGGCCGTGGCCACGGCTGCCGGCAGCGAGGTTTCGGGGAGAACGACCACGAATTCCTCGCCGCCATAGCGGGCCACCCAATCGACATGCACACGCAATGTGCTGCGGAAGCACTCGGCGGCTTCCTGCAGGACCTGGTCGCCGATCAGATGTCCGTAGTTGTCGTTGATCCGCTTGAAGTGGTCTATATCGCAGAAAATCACTGACAGGGGCCGCCGGTAGCGGTGCGCCCGATCAAGTTCCTGCTCGATTCTTTCGTTGAACAGGCGACGATTGAAGCATCCGGTCAGAGGATCGAGGCTGGACAGGCGACTGATCGAGGCCAGTGCCGATTCCAGTTCGGCCGTCCGTTGGGCGACCTGCCCGTCGAGGTTGGCGATGTGGCTATTGATTCCGGACTGGAGCACCGAGAAGCCTTCGACCACCAGATCGATTTCATCGCAGCCATGCCCCGGCGATCGCTCCAGTTCGAGCGGTACGGTCAGGCGATCCGGCGTCAGTTCGGTGGCAAACTGCGCCACCCGGCGCAAGGGACGTTCCAGTTGGCGCTTGAGCAAATAGGCTATCAGGGTGCAGATGAGCAGGGTCAGCACACCATAACCCAGCGCCGCGGCACCGACGGTATAGACCACTTCGCGGTAAAAGGCATTGGGATTGTCGACAATTTCGAGATTGCCGATCACCTCCGCCGGCCGCGCTGGCGGGGGGATATCGAAACGTCGCGCCGGACGGCTCGCCAAGGCTTTGTCGCCGGCTACAAAAACCTGCCCGGTCGCCACCCGCAGGCGGACAAAGCCGATCTGAGGCCGGGCGGCAATGAGTTCAAGCTGCCGCCGCACGGCCTCCGGCTCGATGTCCCAGATACTGACCGACAGCAGGGGCACGCTGGTCTGGCCGATTTCCCGGACCGCCAGTTCGAACTCCTCCTGAACGTGGAGATAGGAATAAGTAGCCTGGATCGCGCCGATCACCATGGCGCACAGCGTCGCCCACAGAAAAACGCTGCGGATCAGGGTCGTGGCAATCGGTCGAAACTGGGTTTGGCGCACGGTTCGGTCGGTTTAATCCAGTAGCTGCCGGAAATTGAAATCATAGCGTTTCAATTGCGGATTCAGGACCTTGCTGAAGCGACGAAAATTCACCTGATCGAAGCGCAAATCGCCAAAGCGCGCCATAAAACGATCGGCGTCCTTCGGCGTAAACAAGGTAAACATCGACTGATTCAATTCGACACCTTCATCCTTGGCAAAGTCCCGACCATGGTCGTAGTCGTACAGCAGGACGAGAGTCCAGGCTCCGCCCATGAAATGTCCGCCGGCCAGTGCCGCCAAGCGCCCCGACTTGATCGCGGCCATCGCTTCGCCGGAAGTATTCACCGCACTGAACCAGGCATCCCTGCCCGGCTTGCCGCCGCGTTTTTCCCAGACCTGCATCGCCCCGAAAGCCATCAGATCATTGCCCGCCCAGATCAGACGGGCCATCGGATAGCGCTGGAACAGCCATTCGCTCTGCTCGGCCGCCTTCTCACGGTTCCAGGCGGAAAATACCTCCTGGTCGATCACCACGTCGCCAGCCTCGGCCACCGCCCGGCGCATGCCCTCGCCGCGCCGGATCGACGCCGGCGTCGACCGGTCACCACTGATCGCCAGCAGGTGCAGGCGGCCATCTGCCCCTTGCGCGCCGGCCCGACGCCCCTGCTCGATCAGCGCCTTGGCCGTCAGATAACCTGCCTCCCCGGCCCGTGGTTCGAGCGATCCCAGCCAACCCCGGAAATGCCCCCGCGGCGGCCCCGTCACCAAGCGCTCCGCCGCCTCCGAAATACCGCTGTAGGCCATGAATGTCTTGATCCCGGCCGCATCGAACAGGCGCAGCAGTTCCGGGCCGGTCGCATAATCGTTGGTGATCACCACGTAATCCGGTCGCAGTGCGGCAGGCCGGGCAATGATCTGGCGGGCGAGTTCGAACACCCGCGGATGCTGGCGCTCGGCGTAAAGCACCTCGAGCTTGATATCCAGGTTTTTCGCCGCCTGCTCCATGGCGCGCGTCGCGGTCAGCCAATAGACTTCATCCGACTTGCCCGGATTGATAAAGGCGACCGCCATGGCCATTGCCGGCAAAGTCAGCCAGAGGCCGGCCATTAAGACTAGCAGACGAATCATCGGTGCATGCATTTCCTAAACGGCCGGCAAGTCTAATGCAGTTCCCGATAAAAAACAGAACCTTGTCGCCGTCTGCTGCGGGTTGCACCACGGTCGACCGGGCCCGGCGGGCAAAATGTGCAATCCTGCCCCGGTGTTCCGCCCGACTGCACAGCGAATCCCCGGGCAGCTGTCCCGATCATCAGCTCCGGCCAGCGTCCAGTGGCGGGTCGTCAGGGTTCGACGTGGTGGCCGCCGGCATAATAACGGTAGGTATTTTTACCCGACTGCTTGGCGCAATACATCGCCAGATCGGCATTCTTGACCAGTTCGCCGGCACAGTCCGCATCGTCGGGGTAGATGCTGATGCCGATGCTGGCCGAAACCCCCAATTGCTCATTCTTGAAGGGGTAGGGTCTGGCCAGCAGGTCAACCAGTTTGCCGGCCACCGCGCCAGCATCTTCCCGACTGGCCAGGTAACGCAGGGCGACGAGAAACTCATCCCCGGCCAGGCGAGCCACCAGATCGCTCTCGCGCGTTCCAGCCTGCAGCCGCAAGGCTGTTTCGCGCAGCACGTAATCGCCGGCTTCATGGCCGTAAGCGTCGTTGACCGCCTTGAACCCGTCGAGATCCACGAAGAGCAGCGCGATGATCTCCCGGCTGCGCCGCGCATCGGCAATCATCTGCTCAAGCCGGTGACTGAGCAGGCGGCGGTTGGCCAGCCCGGTCAGGACGTCGTAGTTGGCCTGATGCCAGATATTGGCTTCCGCCTCCTTGCGCTGGGTAATGTCGGCAAAGTTCACCACAGCCCCCGCCGCTCCATCGCCATTTTCGTCAATCGGATCGAGGCGAATTTCGGCATGGAAGGTGGTGCCGTCAGCCCGGGTAAAAATACCGTCATCGCTATGCAAACTAAGCCCCAGTTGCAAGGCCTGATGCAAACCTTGGTCATGTGCGGCATCGGGGAGAATCAGATCAAGGATCGGGCGCCCAAGCATGCCATCAGCCCTCGCCACGCCGAGCAGACGCAGAGCGACCGGATTGATGAAAGTACATTCGCCATTGGCGGCCAGGCCGAAAATGCCGTTACCGGAAGCATCCATCAGCAGCCGCAAGCGGATTTCCGCCTGCCGACGCTCAAGCACTTCCCGGCGCAATTCGCCGGTACGCAATTCAACCAGAGCCTCCTGCTCGTCCTTGGCCCGCCCCAGGGCAAGCACCTGCTCCCGCGAGCGAATCATGGCAAACAGCGTCAGGGCTGCCACCAGCAACCAACCAACGAGATGGACCAGCGCCGAATTCCGCTTCTGCAAGCGCAGTGCTTCGGCATATGGCGCGGTATCGAGAGTGACACTGATGCCCCCCCGAATATCGCCCACCTTGTAACCCTGCTTGGCATGGCACTCGAGACAGGCTTGGCGAGTGACCAGTGGCGCCATGAAACGGGCGAAAGTCTGGCCGCCGACTTCGACCAGCTCGGCCCGCTCCTTGCTGCCTCGTTCGAACTCTTGCAGCGCGGTAGTTTCCCAAGGGTCGGCCCAGTTTTCCGGATTGATCGGCTTGAGGCTGGTCATGTGAACCTGGATGCCGGTCAGTTCGCCGACCGTGGCAGCCACCTGGCGCGTCATGTAAGCCGGATTGAGCAGCGTCAGACGAACCCCATTGCGGGATTCGATATCCCGGTCAGGCACATCGAGGTAGGCGTTGGGCTGCGTGTCCTCGGTCAGCTTGGCATAAACACCGCCATGCCGCGCATTCCACAGGCGCATGGCATCCATCATCAGGAACACCTCGCGGCCCTGGCTCGTGCTCAGTTCAAGAACCTGGCGTTGGATCACGAACAGGTTCCAGAAAAACGAGGCAAGCACGATCGCGCTCCACAATGCGAGTGGGACGAGCCAGTAACGGCGGTCGAGGAGAAACCTGTTCATGCTGTTCCCGGGTAGTTCTATCGAAAGATAGACTCAACAATATCTAAACAGAATGCCCCGGGAATATCAAGCAAATATGATGAATTTGTTGTTTTTACGGCCAGGGCAAGCATATGACAATAAGCTCAGTTCATTCCCTGGCACCAGATACCGCGATGGATTATCGGAAAATATTGAAGCTCATGACGGATACGCCATGAGCTTCTCTTGCCTTACCCCTGAAACACTCTTTCGGGGCTGTACCAAAAAATCAGATCAAGCCTTTTTCACAAACTCGGACTTCAATTGCATGGCACCGATCCCATCGATCTTGCAATCGATGTCATGATCGCCATCGATCAGGCGAATGTTTTTGACCTTGGTACCCACCTTGACGACAGACGATGATCCCTTGATCTTGAGATCCTTGATTACGGTGACGGAATCTCCATCGTGCAATTCATTGCCATTCGCATCTTTCCAGATCCGCGCAGTTTCGACAGCTGCCGCTTCGGCCTCCCTGCTCCATTCGTGTGCGCATTCCGGGCAGATATACTGGCCGCCGTCCTCATAAGTGAATTCCGAGTTGCATTGCGGACAGTTAGGTAATTTGCTCATGTTTTAAGAACTCCGATTTGAAAAAATTGCTCAATGCGCGACATCAATTCCCGAGTCGCGGCAAGTCGAGGATACCGCTGACGCATGGCGCACAAGAAAATTTTCAATGATATGCTGAACCGACACTGGAAAGATTTGCGCACAAGCTGAACAACCCTCTCTTGGGGCCAGATCAAGCCATCTTGGCCGCCAAATCTGGCATCCTGTACGAATGCCCAGGCGCCCGAAACGCCAACAGATTTTTTATCGGGACAGAGAATGCTGCGAAATAGTCAAAAAATCCGCTTTCTTCGACGACATATCCCCTCGTTCGAATGCGAGCCTGGTTGCCATGATTGTTGCGGTCCAATCACTGCCTCGACCGAAGAGATGGCTCGCTTGCCAATTATCAGCGAGAAGGATCGAGCAGCCGCCTTGGCCGCCTGGAATTGTCCCAACCTTGGCGACAAGGGTTGCCGGACTTACGCCGAACGGCCATTAATCTGCCGCCTGTTCGGTACAACGCCAAGACTGGCCTGTCCGCATGGAAGACGCCCGGAAGTCATGATTGATCCACGCATAGAACAGCAGATCTATCAATATTTCGCCACCACCAGGCATGTGCTGCTTTGATCTTTGGTCGCCTCATGGCCCCTCACTCCATTGAGGACCGCTGACCGAAGTTTTGTGGCGCATACTTTAATCGGCCCCAATGGACGCTGGCTCAAGTAACCTGCGCAAGACGCCGCCCCCATCGCCAGATGGCTGTAGTTAAGAACTGATTTCCATCGCCCATTGGGGCCGGCAGTTCACTTAAACGGGTTTCCGGATTTTTTGGCTTACCACTGTCTAGGCTTCAAGCCACATGTGGATAACTTGATCAAGCCGTTCAGGAGCGATTGGGCCAGTAACGTGATCGTTCATCCCGGCTGGAATACACATGTCTCAATCATTTTCAAAGACATTGGCCGTCAGTGTGATCACCGGGACGTTGTCATACTGTTGGATATTCCGACTCTGTCCAGCAACTGGGAAATAGATTTCCGAATTGTTTCAATACGCCTGATTATCCCTTTGCGCGGTTAGTGATTTTCACTGGTGCAGTGTTTGGGCTTACCTTGACAGGCGAGCCGAGGTTGCCGTCGCGCGCTGTAGTTATTTTTGATGCACAAAAATCCGCACCGGTGCTGTTCAAAGGGCGGTGCGGTAGAGTCTGTTATTCGGCGAGCCTTCGCATTTCGCAGATCAGGTCGGCCTTGCCTTCGAAGCCGATACCCGGCAGTTCCGGTAGATTGACGTAGCCATTCTGAACCTTCACGCCATCCGGGAACCCCCCGTAAGGCTGGAACAGATCGGGATAGGATTCATTGCCGCCCAGGCCGAGACCCGCAGCGATGTTCAGTGACATCTGGTGGCCGCCGTGCGGAATGCAACGCTTTGCCGACCAGCCATGCTGCTTGAGCATGTCGAGTGTGCGCAGGTACTCGACCAAGCCATAGCTCAGCGCACAATCGAATTGCAGATAATCGCGATCCGGGCGCATGCCGCCGTAGCGGATCAGGTTCCGGGCATCCTGCATCGAGAACAGGTCTTCACCGGTTGCCATGGGCTTGTCGTAGTAATTACGCAGCGTGGCTTGCAACTCGAAGTCAAGGGGGTCACCCGGTTCCTCGTACCAGAACAGGTCGTACTGGGAGAGCGCCTTGGCGTATTGAATTGCAGTATCCAGATCGAAGCGGCCATTGGAATCAACTGCCAACTTCTGGCCGTCCTGCAAGACGCTGAGAATGGAATCGATGCGGCGCAAATCCTCATCCAGCGAGGCGCCACCGATTTTTTTCTTAACCACGGTGTAGCCACGATCAATGTAGCTGCGCATTTCGTCCTTGAGCTTGCCGTGATCCTGACCTGGGTAGTAATAGCCGCCCGCGGCGTACACAAAGATTTTCGGATCAGCCTTGCCATCGCCGTAGCGATCAGCGAGCAACTGGAAGAGCGGCTTGCCTTCGATTTTGGCAACGGCATCCCAGATCGCCATGTCGATGGTGCCGATGGCGACCGAGCGCTCACCGTGGCCGCCCGGCTTTTCATTGGTAAACATGCAGTTCCAGACCTTGTGCGGGTCCAGATTGTTTCCGGTAGCGTCCACCAGGCTTTCGGGATCGGCTTCCATGATGCGAGGAATAAAGCGCTCGCGCATCAACGTGCCTTGACCGTAGCGGCCATTGGAATTGAAGCCGTAGCCGATGACCGGTTTGCCGTCACGGATCACGTCAGTAATCACCGCCACGATGCTCAGGGTCATCTTGCTAAAATCGATGTAGGCATTGCGGATGGGTGAGCTGATCGGCACGGTCTTCTCGCGGATTTCGACTATTCTCATTGCAGCTTCTCCTTACTTTCCGAAGCTGACAGTTCAGCTCCCATGAGGCTAGAATAGTTTTAACCGATACCCCTGTGTTTAAGCCAAAACTGACATCATTATTAAGTTATATTGAAAACAGCAAGCTTTTCCGAACTCGAATTTTTTGTCCTCCTGATAAGACTTGGCAGCCTGTCGGCAGCGGCTCGCAACCTTGATATCACGCCCGCAGCAGCCTCGATGCGCCTGGCTGCCATGGAAAGGCGCATGGGTGTCAGGCTGTTGAATCGAAGCACGCGCAAAATCAGCCTGACTACCGAAGGTGAGATTTACCTCCAGCACGCAACCCGCTTGATCGACGAGTTGCGTGAAATGGACGAGATCGTTTCCGGCAACCGCCAGAAACCGCGGGGATTGCTGCGGGTCAATGCGCCACTCGGCTTTGGACGTACGGTCATCGCGCCACTCGTCTCGATATTCACCACCAGATTTCCCGATATCGAGGTGCAATTGGAGGTCACCGATCGCCCTATCGATTTGATCGAAATAGGCTTCGATCTCGCCATTCGCTTTGGCGAATTGCCCGACAATCGAATCAATGCCCGTCGCATCATGTCCAACCGGCGTTTTATCTGTGCCTCCCCAACTTACCTGGAAAAGTATGGGACACCAAAAACACTGGAAGATCTGAGCAAGCATCGCTGCATCGTGCATCGACAAAATGACGATGCCTACGGGGTCTGGCGATTCCTGCTCGACGGCCGGACGGAAATCGTCAAGGTCCATGGCGCTTTGTCCAGCAACGATGGTGCCATCGTTCAGGGATGGGCTTTGGACGGCCAAGGCATAGTCATTCGTTCGGAGTGGGATGTCGCCCAATATCTGGAAAGCGGCCGGCTCCATCGCCTTCTTCCCGATCTCGCGTTACCAAGTGCTGATTTGTACGCCTACTATCCAAGCAAGCAAAACCTTCCAGCCAGGGTGAGAGCCTTCATCAATTTCCTGCTCGAGCAGCTGGCGACTTAACGCCTAGTCGCAAAGTGGTTTGTCGCCATGGTCCGTTATAGCCGTATTTCGAGCCAGCCCCGATGTCGGTCGCCCAGTTGCGTGGGTCCATATAGCCGACGGAGATGAGCAATCCCGGACCGGCAGAACGGGAAATTCGTTGCCCGAGCGGTGCCGCGTGGTCGATGACAACAGAACCCCGCACCTCGCATGGGCAAAAGGGGGCAGTCGCTGTCTTGGGGAGCTTGAATATCGAGTTGGGGGCCGAATACAGCCCCTCCGTTTCTTTTGTGCCCTCCCCGCCAGATTAATCTTCGAGAAGGCTGCGCAACATCCAGGCCGTCTTCTCGTGGACATCCAGGCGCTGGGTCAGCAGGTCGGCGGTCGGCTGGTCATCCGCCTTATCGACCAGCGGGAACAGGCTACGGGCGGTACGCGCCGTTGCTTCCTGCGCGGCTACCAGATGGCAGACCATATCCAGCGCCTTGGGCACGCCCTCCACTTCTTTGATGGAGGCCAGCTTTACGAACTCTTTGTAGGTGCCCGGGGCGGGGAAGCCAAGTGCGCGAATCCGTTCAGCAATATCATCCAGCGCCGTCCACTGCTCAGTGTATTGCGTCATGAACATCACGTGCAGGGTATTGAACATCGGGCCCTTCACGTTCCAGTGGAAGTTGTGGGTCATCAAGTAAAGCGTGTAGCTATCGGCAAGCAGTCTGGAGAGCCCCTCAGCGATGGCTTGGCGTTGTTTCTCGGGAATGCCAATGTCGATGGCAGGAACTGCGGCCTTGTTCTTAACCATGGTTATTTTCCTTGGTGATTAAAAAGCTAATTATAGCGATGGCAATAATCCATACCGGCTTCTGGGGTAATTTAAGCGAGCACCAGTATTTCATAGCAAAATGTAATGTTAACTATTACTGCAATTGATTTGGTTGATGTTAGCCAAGTTTTTAAGACACGCTTCCCGGACACGTCGTATTCAAGACAGATTTCAAGCTGGTCGTGCCGCGGATCGAGTCTCACTGCGCTCGCTGCGGTGGATACCATTGCCACTTATTCAAGGACGAACCGCCGCCGACCGGCTTGCGCTACAGCAGCAAGTGCATCGCACTTCGGTTTGTCGCTAGCCAGGCGTGAGCTATGACAATCGACCACTCGTTATATGAGAGGCGTGTCCATGCATCGCACCAAACTGTCAATCCGCCAGACGTTGTATCGAATAGCTATTTATTGAGAGCTGCTGATGTCGAATGTAATTTTTACCGCCCTAGATAACTATATTCACGGCCCTCCATCAGTCTTGTTGACCGATTACCAAACTGGCTTGGTAAGCTGAGACAATGTCAGGAGTTCAGCCATACACAATTTCGGCGTCAAATCGATTAAATATTTTATTATCTAATACAAATAGGCATAAAAAGCAATCGTGGCAGAATGCACCACGATTGCAAGAGCAGGTTGTTATTGGAAGGAAACCAATCGATATTGATTAGCCATGTTGCATATAAATAACTTGCGTTTCGGTGTATTCAAGTAAACCATGTTTCCCATCCGCGCCGCCAATACCTGAGTGGCGGCGCCCCGAATGAAAGCCTTGCATTGCTTCAAAATGCTCACGATTTACGTAGGTTTCACCAAATTTAAGACTATTACATGCATGCATCGCCGCCTTTAAATCTTTAGTAAATACCGATGACGTTAATCCGTAATCTGAATCGTTAGACAGTGCGATCGCTTCGTCCAAACTATCAACGACTTGAATAGGCAAAACAGGGCCAAAAATCTCATCATGCATAATCGCCATATCATGTCGGCAATTTGCCAATATGGTGGGTAAATAATGGTAGCCTTGCGCCATCGGTGCAACATTGCCCCCCAAAACTACTTCCGCCCCATCTTTTCGAGCTTGTTGTACCATTTCGGCGACCTTATCAAGCCCCTGCTGATTTACTAATGGGCCCATATGTACCGACTGATCAGCCATGGGGTCGCCAAATCGAACGTTCTTCATGTACGCCGTAGCTTTATCGATAAATTGATCGGCAACTGAGCGTTCAACGTAAACTCGTTCGGCGCAATTACAAACTTGCCCGGTATTAATCACACGGGAATCGCAAATCGCTTTCGCGGCCAAATCGATGTCAGCACTCTCCAAGACAATCGCCGGCGCTTTTCCACCGAGTTCAAGATTAACCCGTGTCAAGTTCTTTGCTGCACTTTCCATTATCCGCTTACCGGTGTTTACACTACCGGTAAAGCTTACGAGCCCTACGCTGGCGTTGTCGACCAATTTAGCTCCAACTGTGGCACCGCGACCGCCTACTAAATTGAAAACCCCGGCTGGTAATTCCGCCTCATGTACCAATTTAGCGAACTCAAATGCGTTCATCGGGGTTTCTTCACTCGGCTTTATGACGACCGTGTTTCCAGTAATCAACGCAGGAGCCATTTTGCGAGCGATAAGGAAAAATGGGAAATTCCAAGGAAGAATACCAACCGTTACCCCAATCGGGCGGCGCATTAGAAAAATACTTTCGCCCACACGGTCACTTGGGATAATCTCGCCCTCTATACGCCGCGCCCATTCAGCCATATAGTCGATATAGTCAGCAGTAAAATCCACCTCGACTTGAGCTAAGCCCAGCGTCTTACCTTGCTCCCGAGTAATAATTTCAGCAAGTCGGTCTTTATTTGCACGGATTTTTGACGATACGGCTCGTAGGTGAACAGCGCGCTTTATGGCGGGCATTTTTTCCCAAGCCGATTGCGCTTTCCTTGACGAAGAAACTGCCTCATCTACACTTTCAGAAGAGGATTCCGGAATATATGCTAAAAGTTCGTTTGTAGCAGGGTTGCGAACCTCAATTTCTGTTTGAGTTTTCTCGTCAACGAACTTTCCATTGATGTAATTGCTATACCTGATTACCATTTCAACTCCTTTATTAAGCTTTAGCACTTCGTTGAAATAAAATATTTAAACTGGATTAGCCAAACGCTTCCCCATCATTTCTGACAAAAAACCAAACAACACACCAGCGACCCAAGTCAGCAGAATGAATGTGATGCTTTCATCAACTTTCCCCCCTGATCCGAAGAACGAGGCAGCTCCTAGGAAGGCCGCTGGCGTATACGCAAGGAGAGAAATTTCAGCCATCGCAACCAAAACAAAAGCGAGGACTCCCACGACGGTAATCATTGCAATGAGTCCTCCTCCCAACATTTGTACTGCATAAAGCGCTATTGCTGTCAGAAGGATGCCGGCGATGCCGGCAACAACGGATTTTTTGGCGCCATCCGTCGCTCCACCTGCCGCAAAAAAGGCCGCCCAAGCAACGAAACCAATCCATGGATTAAGATTAAAACTTGGATTACCAACGCTTAGATAAACCCAAATCGCAACTAACACAGCAATACTTAATGCAAGAGAATGCAGTAATTTCATTTTCGATGCTCCAAATTATTCTGGCTGCTCACAACTTATTGTGAGCAGCCAATTAATTACCAGACGTATGCGTATTTAAAATTCAGGCTATTGTTGGCAATGTGGTTTTCCCCGCTGATGCTTTTTGAATAGCGCAGAGTGATCGATTGATTGTCAAAGGTATGGAAAACAATACCAGCACCAGCATCTAAAGCCTTCGATGCCAAAACTGTTGAGGACTTTACGGACTGCTCATAATCAAGCGCAACAAATGGCTCGATCAAGCCATTTACGCGATATCCAAGCCGATGGTTGGTGTGATACAAATCTCCTGGTTTGCTCCCATCTGTTTTCGAACCTTGAAATACAACTCCTGCATCACCCGTCCAGCCTAGACGATCAGTAAGTCGAACATCCCACAGGAAACTGGAGAGATTTTTCCAGTTGTTATCACTGACGGTGCTATTTCCAACAGGAATTTGAAGGAAGGATTGGAAGCCCAACGTCGATTGCTCGGTAGGTTTGTACCATATGGCAAAACCAGTCAAAGGATCACCGATACCGCTAGTATTGGTTTTTGCAGAAGTATCACGAACACCTATTTCTGGAACAATGACCTCATAGGCTAAACCGATCTTCGGATTCCATTCTGGGGTCCAAAAACGGACATATTTTGATAGGCCAACGGTTGTGGTGCTCCCGGGTCCCTTTACGCGATCACCATTGATATCGTATTTTTTGTCATCATTCTGAATATAGGCATACTGCACAAATACGTTGAACGGCTTAAAGTCAACTGGCAATTCATATTCGTGAGGGCCGATTACATCAAAGGTGGTTGCTGCTTGAACTGGAGCCGCCCAGACTCCGATTGCTGCAATAGTGGATAGCAATCCAGTTTTGAGTGGTGTATTTTTTTGGGTATGCATTTGCGAACCTCTTAATGAAATTAGTCAATTTGATAAGCCCCATTCCTTGGATGCACCGAATGCTGGTCATGCATCAGGAAGAGGCTAGTGCGAGCTGCTAGAATTAATTTTCGAGCTTGAATACGTTGATCACGCCACCCTGTGGCACAACAGTTTTGTGTGTCAGGACCGCATTGAAAGCCCCCTGCATGCGTTCAGCATCTACGCCCCAACCTGATTGCACAGCAATGTATTGCTCGCCATTGACCTCAAAACTCGAAGGAACCCCAGTGACACCGGAACTCATGGAGTACTCCCAAATTACCTTCCCGGTTTTGGCATCAAACGCCCGGAATTTGCGGTCATTGGTTCCACCACTGAAAAGAAGATTCCCGCCCGTCGCCAGCAAGGGCCCCCAGTTCATTTCAGGGAACGTGTGCGTCCAAGCTTTTTTACCGGTTTTCAGATCCCACGCCTGAATTTCACCAACGTGCTTTCTGGCTTTCTCATCCATCCGAATGTTCTTCAGGATATTGTCAATGGAGACACCGATATATAGCTGCCCATCCTTGTGTTTGGCCGGCTCACCAGTGAGTTCGGAGCACAGATTGTTGTTTGCAGGGATGTAGAGCATTCCCGTACTGGGGTTATAGGCCTCAGGCGGCCAATCCTTTCCCCCCCAGAGAGAGGGACAGAAATTGACGGTTTTGCCAGTGCCCGGTGTATGCAGCGGGTCGTATGTCGGCCGGCCAGTTTTCTTATCAATGCTTTTGATAACGTTATTTGTAACGTAGGGCACGGCATCAACGAAATTGATCTTGCTGTCAGTGCGCTCCAGGGTCCAAAGATAGCCATTGCGACCGGCGTGAACCAGTGACTTGATCTTCTTCCCATTCCGATCAATATCGATAAGCAAAGGGGCGGATACTTCATCCCAGTCCCAAGCATCATTCTGATGATATTGGTGATAGCCCTTTAGTTTTCCGGTATCAACATCAAGCGCAATCACCGAATTGGCATACAGATTATCTCCTGCCCGGGTATCAGGCATCCAAGGGCCGGCATTGCCGACACCCCAGAAGGCAAGATTGCTTTCAGAGTCATATGATCCCGTAATCCATACGGATCCACCGCCGTGTTTATATGTGTCGCCTGGCCAGGTTTCTCCACCAGGCTCTCCTGGAGCAGGAATAGTGAACGTGCGCCACGCTTCTTTACCTGTCTCCGCATCGAATGCCGCTACAAACCCGCGGATACCATACTCGCCACCGGAAGAGCCAACCATGATTTTTCCTTTGGCCGCGAGTGGCGCCAATGTCATGTAATAGCCTTTTTTCCAATCGGCAACCTGCGTCGTCCACAATACCTTGCCTGTAACGGCGTCAAGAGCGACGAGGCTTGCATCCGTCGTGGCCAAATACAGCTTGTCACCATAGAGAGCCAAGCCGCGGTTGGTCGGATGCAGCTGCTGCAACTCTTCCGGAATGGCTTTTTTGTACCGCCATAGTTCTTTGCCTGTTGCCGCTTCAAATGCGATCACTTGATTGTTAGGCGTCGTGACATACATGTATCCGTTGTTCACCATTGGAGGTGACTGATGACCTTCGGTCATACCTGTGGAATAGGACCACGCCAACTTCAATTTACTAACATTGCTGGCATTGATTTGCGTAAGTGGGCTATAACCCCAGCCCGCATAATTTCCTCGATATGACAGCCAATCCTGTGAATCAGGCTTCGCGAGACGAGCATCGGTAACCGATTTATACGGTGATAAAGCGGCTGACGCGATGCACGGCAGTAGTGCTAGCGCGGCAACAAACGGTTTAATCTTAATTTTCATCTAAATGTCTCCTTTATGTGCATTGACTTCAGTTTGGTGGAACAAACGTTGGCGTTATCTAGGTTGCCACCCCCGGTCTGGAGGAAAACTTCCCAGCTACGACAAGTTTTTGTTTTTCAAGCCTTAGCGGCAACATTGGAAGCCGTCTCGGCGCGGGACCTGCGACGACATCTCCTCCAGTTGTCGGCCTGAATTGGGACAGATGACAAAAGCAAAAAAAGATGTCATCTTTGGGAACGTAAGTTGTGATGTCACAACCTTGATGCGTACAAACTGCTGAATATGCGAGTACCCCATCCGCGCTCTTGGAAACGATGTCTTGACTGATACGTTCAATAGGCAGCCGAATGAGAATGACTTTATTCAACCGAGAACCGGACTTGATCACCCCGGTAGATTGATTAAAGGGCACAGCGACGATCGGGTTGCCTTCGGCTTTCAGATCATCGATAGATAGAGGTACTGGCGTACCGCTCGATTCAGAATCAGATAAAACGAGATAATCACCAGCTTCAGGGCGTTCATCGCTCACTTCAGCTGAATACGCGGGCAAACTTCTACCCGCTGAAATTCCGAATGCTATTCCGCCACACAACTTCAATATTTCACGTCTGGTTGAATTGGCGACTTTTTTTTCGCAGCCACAACAAGCGTTTATTAGTTGATCTTTCACTTAACGTCTCCTGGATATATCGAACCTTCCTCGATCCTGTAGCCGCAAGCCGCATGCCAACCATCAGTAAAAAGCCAAGTTTGTCGTGTCAGCAGTTTGTAACTTATTGTTATAAAAGCGTAATAAGTTGCACAATGGTTAATTCAGCTTGACAAAACAGAGACCGAACCGCCTCTAGTTAGAATGCGACATCTGCTTCGTCAGGTTGAAACAGAGAGACAAGTGAATCGCCTGGTCCTGCTAGACGCATCTGCGCCTTAAACCTAAGATCAAGGAGGCCCAAATGAGCAGTAAGCATTACCTGGAAGAATTCGAGACATGAGCGGTCACGCAAGCCGCGGACAACGGTCAGTCGGCTCAGACTCGGCGTCTGAAGGCAGAGTTGTAGCGTGTTACCGAGAGGGGTGACATGCTAAAAAGGACCGCAGCGTACTCTGCCAAAGAGTCCCGGTAAGGTAGCCCCGAAACCGAGCCGCCTGATCAAGAATGCGCGTCACGTAATGTCCCGAAATCCGGAAGTCGGCCGCGAGGTCGATGGCCTCCTTGCTGAAATCGTCGACAATCGTCGGTATCTTGATCCAGCGGCCATTGGCCAAGGCAACACTGATGAAATCCATCGACCAGACCTCGTTCGGTGTAGTGGGGGCGCTCCAGGGCCTGACGCTCGACGGCAACACCGTACCGACGCTTGCGCCGACAAACGAAGAGACCGGCATCGCTGTAGCGCCGATAGACACGCTTGCGATTGGCCTGAACACCTTCTTGCCGAACCAGCGCATGCAAGCGACGATAGCCAAACCAACGACGTTCACCGGCCAACTCGTAATGCAGGACCGTGCGCGACAAACCCTCCGGTTGGCAGTCACGACGTTCGGAAATCGCTGTCGCTTCCCGCATCGTCATGACTGCCGCACGCTTTAGCTGGGGGCTCTGCGCTTTCGGTCTAATGCCGCCTTGAGCGCTTCGGCATCCAGAATCGATTCGGCGAGCAGGCATTTAAGCTTCGTATTCTCGGCTTCCAGTTCCTTCATACGTTTCGCATCTGGAAAGGACATTCCATCAAATTTCGCCCGCCAGTTGTAGAACGAGGTGTCACTGAATCCGCACTGTCGGCACAGTTCCTTGATCGGAACACCGGCTTCCGCCTGCTGCAGAAAACTGATGATCTGGGTCACAGGTATCACGTAAATCTGCGCCCATAAGGTCCGGCAACTTAGCTGTTGTTCTAGATTTGATCTCGTGCCCAGTGGTAGACTGGCCGATGCATTCACGGATGGATGGCGAACAGGCCTAAAAGGCCTTCTGATAGCCAGCGGCACAGGCCCCTTAGGCGCTCATCATGCATTCAGATCTAGGAGCCAGTGCAGCAAATAGCCATGACTGGCGATCCATTCTGACGGTACTTGGGCTGGTGGCCACCATTAGCCACCAAAGGATTTGCTACGCCAATGCCGTGGCAATTAAAAGAGCGCCAACCTAATCAGGCAAGGAGAACGCCACCGAATCTAAGGTATTTGGAGTCACGATCCCTAATTTTTTCATTCTTCGATAAAGTGTAGCTCTGGATATACCTAAATTTTTACTGGCTATGGTTGCACTCCAATTAGCAGCTCGGAGTGAATTAACCAGTTCGTCATATTTATTTCCATCGCTACTTTCTGTTAAGGTAGGAATCTTAGTGACATCAATTTTGGATACAGTGGGTTGAGGTTTTAATATCGAATTACTGAAACTATCTGGAAGGTGATCCACTTTAATTTCATCACCATCACAAACGGCAATCGCATAACGTAAAATATTGCGCAACTCTCGAAAATTGCCCGGCCATGAATACTCACAAAGTATCTTCTCAACCTCATCAGACAATTTTTTACTTACCCGATGACTAGATTTTTCTTCTGAGAACACAGAAGCAATTATGTCAAAGATATCCTCACGCTCTCTTAATGGAGGAATTATAAAAGTAGCAGCATTCAGGCGATAAAAGAGATCTTCTCGAAATAGCTTCTCCTTTACCATCGTTGGTAAATCTCGGTGAGTTGCACATATGATCGCGAGATCAACCAATTCAGGCGTAGTTGCTCCTAGTGCGAGTAACTCTCCTTCGGAAAGCACTCGTAGCAATCGAGTCTGAAGTGGCAGTGGCATGTCGCCAATTTCATCTAGGAACAGAGTTCCCCCGTTTGCCTGTGCTATCTTACCCAACGATCCAGTAGTGTTAGCGCCAGTGAAGGCGCCCGCTTTGTAGCCGAACAATTCACTTTCGATGAGTGACTCCGGGATCGCTGCACAATTGATCGCCACAAAGGGCTTATCTGCCCGGTTGCTGTAGCGATGGATTGAGCGAGCAGTTTGTTCTTTTCCTGCCCCAGTCTCACCAAGTAGAAGAATAGGTATTTTCTTGTTGGCTAGTCTTTTCAACCGAGCATAGTTTTCAGACATTTTAGTATCTTGAGTTTCAAGCTCATTCAATTTAACTCGGGTCGATTCTTTTCGTAATGCTTGTTTTTTTGTGCGCGGCGCTTTTATGTGTGCACTTAAGATACTGAAATTACCTTGATTTCGTATAACCAGAGGGGATCCTGGATTTGAAAAAGCATAACTGCACAGCTTTTCAAAAGAAACGTCAATAACATCCTCGATATTAAGGCCATTAAGGAGGACATCGGGAGGCAGTTGTGCCCCAAGTTGCCGACTCATATCCAGCACTCGGCCAGTCTCATCGAATGCGATCAAGACTGCTTTCTCTGAACCCCATACTTCGGATTGATTTACCAGTCGCACAACCCAATCAACTGCGTGAGTTTCATAAAATAACGACTGCTCAACTCGTATGGCAGCCATAAGAGTCAGGTTACAGGCAACTGAAAACCCCCCCCTATCTGGTTGCTCCGCTAAACCTGTTGTATTGAAAGTACCCACTATCTGGTTGTTTTTTCCAAACACAGGTACTGCAAAACAATTAATTTGCTGATTGCATATAAAAAAATGGTCCTTTTGAGCAATTACTGTTGGTAATTGATCGGCAATCGCAGTTCCAACCCCCGATGTGCCTTGCTCCTTTTCGGACCAGCGCGCACCTACCCTCAGTCCTTTATTATGAAATTCTTTATTAAATCGCTCAACAAACCGAAGGTCCAATGCCAGACCATCTCGGTCTGTGAGTAGCGAGCAATACCCCAAGGCTCCTGTTTGCTGATGAAGCCAATCTAATGCAGGGGTTGCAATACGAAGGAAGCGCTCCTCTCTGGCACTAATACCTGCCAGTTCATAGGAGGTCATAATATTGTCACGACAGGTGATAGAACTACGATCAAGGCCATAGTTGGCCTCGCAACGTGCTATCGAAGCGAGAACACGTTGTCTAGTCTGTTCTCTAGTCGGGATTGTCGGCGACTGCCCCAAAGAGAACTGAAATTTTGTTACGCCTTCCCGCATTCTTGTCTCCTCCGTTGAACATCTTTATACATTAGCAACCTCTAATGAATCTAGGGTTTTATTTAGGATAAACCACCATCGGGTAGAGGATCAATCCAAAAGTTCAGACGACTCTTCATGGCTGAACTAGTTGCCAAGCTTGTTATCGAGTTTTATCTAAACAAGATGAAAGTCCCATTCTAGTGAGCCACTGCAATGCAACTTGGATTCACGGAGGAAACCTTCCCGTAAGAGGACCGCCTCATCCCCGACCTCAGCAAACTCATGGCGACGCGACATCATAGATCTGCGGCGAACCGTCCTAGGTAGCATCCGCTGTCGGGCACTGAATGAACGGTTTAGCAGCGATGAACCAATGACGGCTTCAGCCGATTTTCTGCCCGTTGCTGCTGACATGACCAAGTCGTTTTGCCAATCCGGCCGCACTGCACTCTAACTCGTGCTGCAATGTGTTGGTAATCCGCTCTATAGCCGCAGAGGACCCTCAACCATTATTTCCTCGAGAACGGACCTGCTGGCAAAGGGCTGCTCTTTGGCAACATAACCCAAAGCGAACTGCCGTTATTTTTCAATTGCGTGTTTGAAGCAAGTCCTTTCGATGGCATCGGCTGCGAATGCGATACCACTATTTTCTCCGAAACACTGTGCTACCTCCTGGTAGCGCCGCCGGATTGCGGGATCGCGGGTCAATGCGGTCAGGGTTTTGGCGATCGTGTGTGGCGTGTACTGTTTGGCCAGCAATTCTCGCCCGACGCCGAGTTCGGTGGTCCGCGCCGAGTTGTCGAACTGGTCGTAGGCCACAGGACGGATCAATTGCGGCACGCCGGCGCGCAAAGCTTGGCTGGTCGAACCGATGCCGCCATGATGGACAAACGCTGCAAGGCGGGGGAGCAGGCTGCCGAACGGGGCATAGCTGACGTGCAAGATGCCGGCTGGCAGATCGCGGGGAATGTGCCAGGCGAAAGGTGAAAGTAGGATGGCGCGCAAATCGGCGGCCTGGCAGGCGGCAATCGAGGTCTGGAAGAACTTGTGCGAGTTGGCAGTCGCCGTACCGGCTGAAATGCCGACCGGTGGTGGGCCGGCTTCGATGAAACGCAGCAGTTCGGGAGACAGTGTCCGTACCTCGCCATGATCGTAAAGCGGGAAATCGGTTAGCACGAGCTGTCGCGGCCAGTCATCCTGCGGCTGGGCAAACCAGGCCGGAAATAGACCGATGACGCAGTTGGCCTCGTGTATCCACGATTGAAAAATCCGTTTCAGCGGCTTGAGGCCAAGTGTGGCGCGTTGCTTGTTTAGCGGCTTAGTCAGCGTCGCATCGTAGAAACGATCCAATTGCCACCAAGCCAGGCGGCGCAGCAGCGCTGGCGTCGAGGCCTTGATCCAGCGCGGAATCAGGCGTGCCGGATGGCGATCGGAACGGATGATGCAGGGTGCGAGATGCACGGTGATACAAGGCACGGCGCAGGTTTCAGCAAGCAGGCGCGGCGCGAACAGCAAAGAACTCCCGACGGTCGCCGTTTGCCCCGCTAAAACATCAGCCTGCATGGCCGCGTAGTACTCGCCTCCCAGGCTTTCAAATTCCCGGGCAACACGCCGGAAGGCCCAATCGGGATTATTTTCGACCGCCTCGCTGAACAGCGCGGCATAGGCCCGGGTCGTACCGACCGGTCGGAAGCGCAAGCCGGCATTCGTGATCAGATCAGCAAACACGGGGTTGGTATAGAAATAAATTTCATGGCCTCGCTGCGACAACTCCCTGCCGATGGCGACGAAGGGCAGCACATCGCCGTGGCTACCGGCTGTGGCGATCAGTATCCTCATCTCGTCCTTTCCCGAACATCGTTACGCCACAATTAATGACGAGCCATTAACATACACAGACTGTATGTTTTCGGAGTAAGCATGGCAAAGCTTAAAAAATAGTCGCACCCACTGGATTGCAGCGGGCTTGCGTCAGCTTGACGACCAGGGTACGCAGGGAATTTCCATCGAACGCCTGGCCCGGCAACTGAGGGGGACGCGCGGTTCCTTCTACCACCACTTTGCCAATCGCGCCGAATTTGTCTGCGCCCTGCTTGCCGAATGGGAAAACGACTACACGCACCGCGTCCTCAACGCCGTCACCGAGAGCCTCGATGCACGTGAGCGGCTGGGACGGTATCTTGAAGTGACGGCCCACATGTCGTCCGAGCGTGAAGAGGCAATCCGCGCCTGGGCCAAACGAGAACACCTTGTTGCCGAAGTAGTACGCCGCGTGGACTTGGCCCGTCTGGCCTTTTCCATAGAATCCTGCACGATGATCCTGCCAAACCGGAGCGAAGCCGAACTGTTCGGCTGGATCTGTCACTTGAGCGCGGTCGGCGGCCAACATCGCCTAGCGGTGGAACATGCCACGTCCGAGTCCTTCGGGCAATTTTTGACGCCTTTGTTCGCTTTGATGCTTCGCCTGGCGAGCGGAAATTCTGAGGCAGCAAAGGGGCATTAGCATCTGAACGGCTGGTAGGTAGCGGATTGCCGCCCTTTTCAGAGCATCAGGCCAACATGCTGCCTCATGCCAGTGACAACCGGCAGCATCTCAGCCAAAGTTGTCATTGAAGTACTGGCCCACATACGGCTGCAATGAGGGGCTTAACTGATACAAATACGAGCAGTTCATTACAGATTTTGCTCATGGTGTTGATGGCATTCGATGGCTGAGCGAAAAGGAACGTCTGTTCAGTTCCAGAAAGCCGCCCTCCAAACACCACTGGTTAATTGACAGAGGACCGGAATCTGCTTTTTTGCTGCCCTTGAGAAGAGCCTCCAACCAGCCTGATTAGCAGCATTTCTACTGCCTAAAAAATAAAAACCCGCACCAGTAACGGTGCGGGTTTTCGAGGGTCGAAGAAATTTTATTTCTTAGACATTACATCTCAACGGTTGCCGCCAAATCAACAAACTCGGGTATCTGATCGAAGTTCATGTAGCG